>CARDPF010000351.1 GCA_948960675.1 uncultured Eisenbergiella sp. | reverse complement strand
GGCGAGAGCCCGGATTGCGAATACCGGCGGCGGTTGCGGAAGCGCCACAGGCGCGTAGCAACCGGCTTTCATGCGTAGTGGCGTGCCGACAATGGCGCATACCAGTTTACTATATTGTTCGTAATAAGCTTCCCAAAACCCTCGCTCTATTTCAAAAAATATATAACAATGCAGACAGGCCTGCGCATTTACTGCACAGACCTGTCTGCACCAATGATACCCCCCAGTGGACAAAGGGTATGGTATACGCAGCATTACTTTGCCCCGTCATACCACAATATTTTGTACCCAAACCCGCTTTTTGAGCAGGATCGCACCGATCACGCATTTGATAATCTCCAGGGATTTGCACAGCAGATACAGCGGCACAATCGGCATCCCGGTACAATGGCTTAACAAATAGGCGGCCGGTATGGAAACCACCCATACAAAAACGCTGTCAAACAAAAAAGTTACCACCGTTTTTCCCCCGGAACGCATGGTAAAATAGGCCGCGTGTGTGAAAGCATTTACCGGCATAAACACCGCCTCCGCCACAATAAAAGAGGCTGCCAGCCCCCGCACACTGTCCGTGGTATTATAAATGCGCGGAAAAGCAGGCGCTGCAAATGCCATAACCGCACCGATCATAAAGCAGACGGCCACCGAAAAAAAGAGCAGCTTCCGGTCCTTATCCACTGCCTCCTCCATCCTGCCTGCACCCAAAAGCTGCCCGATAATAATGGACACGGAACTCCCCAGCGCAATAAAGACTACATTAAAAACATTGGCCACCGTGGAAGAAATATTCTGCGCCGCCACCACATCCAGCCCGCGGTACGAATAGCATTGCAGCAGCATGGCCATTCCCGCCGCCCACAGCGCCTCGTTGGCCATCAGTGGAAAACCCTTGCGGATAATCTGCCACACCAGCTGTTTGGGAATTTTGAGGGAACAGTATACCCCCACTATAAATGCGTTGCGCTCCCGGTGCCGGTGGGTCCACCAAACCGTGATGGCACATTCCACAAACCGGGAAATCACCGTGGCATAGGCCGCACCTGCCACTCCCAGTACCGGAGCGCCAAAATGCCCGAATATGAGCACATAATTAAAAAAAAGGTTCACGAAAACCGCCGTTACTCCCGCCACCATCGGCACAAAAGTCTCGCTACACTCCCGCAGGGTGCTGGAGTAAACCTGCACCACCGTAAACGGCACAAAACCGATCAGCATAATGTGCAAGTACTGCAGGCCAGAGGCATACGTGGCCGCAATCTCCTCCTGCGTCCCGCTGCCTTTTAAGTATAACGATACCAGCATTCCCCCGCCTCCCAGCAAAAGCGCCATCGCTGCGGCCAAAAAGAGGGCACAGATGACCAGTTTAAAGCGGAACGTATGACGCACCCCATCCTTGTCCCCCCTCCCGAAAAACTGCGCGCCAAAAATTCCCGCACCGGAAATGGCCCCGAAAATACAAATATTATAGACAAAGATGAGATTATTGGCAATCGCAACCCCGGACATCTGGGCGGTTCCCACCTGCCCTACCATGATGTTGTCCAAAAGCCCCACAAAATTGGTGATCCCGTTCTGAATCATTACCGGAACCGCAATTGTCAGCACCATCGCATAAAATTGTTTATTCCCTATGTACTTCCCCAAAATCTTCATCTGCTTTTCCGACATCCTTTCCAAAAGTCATTCCGCCGTTACCGTCAATTGCTCCCATTATACCCCAATCCCTTTCCAAATTGCAACCCTGGACTCTTATATCCTGTTCTCGAATCGTATTAAATTTGTGCGGTTTGCCGGGTAAAAGGACGGGCCAAAGCTTGTTTCCCCCATCCGACTATGCTATGATAGCATGGAAACGTAAAGAGTATATATGCGGGGAGGAAAACGCCATGTCAAAATTTGAAGATTTTCTGCAGGTCATCGCCAAACTGAGGGCAAAGGACGGCTGTCCCTGGGACCGGGAGCAGACCCATGTGAGTCTAAAGCCTTCTTTGCTGGAGGAAACCGCCGAAGTGGTGTGCGGCATCAACATTTTGGAACAAACCGGGAACCCGGACAATTTAAAGGAAGAACTGGGGGATCTTTTGCTGCATGTGGTCATGCATGCGCAGATTGCAAAGGAAGAAGGGCTTTTTGACATGGATGACGTGATTGCATGCGTCAGCCAGAAAATGATCCGCCGCCATCCCCATGTATTTGCATCCGCACAGGCTTCCGATTCTTCGGAAGTACTCACCCAATGGGATGCCATCAAAAAGCAGGAAAAGTCCGGAAAAGAATGGATGGACAGTTACCTGCCTGCCGCCTTTACGGAATCCGGGGAATACTTGGAGGCCGCCAGAAAGCGGAAAGAAGAAAAAATGAAGCAGCAAAAATAGCCAACAGCCCCGCTCCAAAAGCGGGGCTGTTGGTTTATTAACAATCCATAAATTCTACCTTGCCGCTGTCAATATGGTAAAGCGCCCCGCAGACTTTGATATCGGAATCTTCCCCATAACACAGCTTTTTTCTTGCAATCGCCACACTTCTCTCCAAATTCAGGCAGCTGGCGCGCACGGCGTCCTTTTCTTCCCCGATCGCCTTGCGGATTTCTTCCGTTATGTATTTGATATAACCGGAAGGAACAGGGCCTCCCATGGCTGCGCCCACTGCGCCGCAATTGGTATGTCCCAATATCACTACCAGATTGGTTCCCAGATGGTCCACCGCATATTCGATGCTGCCCAGCTGGTGATTATCCATCACATTACCGGCCACACGAATCACAAACAATTCCCCGATACCCGCGCAGAAAATGCTTTCCGGTATGACCCTGGAATCGGAACAGGTCACTACAACCGCATAGGGAACCTGCCCTTCCTCACAGGTCTTCTTTCTGATCTGCGGGGAAACATCCCCCGGATTCGACGCCGCTTCCAGATAATTTTGGTTTCCTCTCTTGAGCTTTTCCAGCGCTTCTGCCGCCGTTAAATTTACTTCATGCATAGCTGCTTCCTCCTTTTTGTTTGTCCCGAGAACCGGCTTTTGTCCTCACCTTTTTTTATTGTATCATATTCTCCCAATTTTACAACCCTGCAGTGGGGACGGACACGGAAATCAATTTTGCGTAAGGGGGAGAGGCAGGGACGGCTTTGCGGCAGCCAGCGGGGGCGCATGGCCATTACAGACTGCTGGCTTGCGGGCGGCAGAATTCCCCAAAAAGCAGGCCGTCCCTGCAACAGGGCGCAAAACCGTACAAACGCAGTGCGTTTTTTGCGCCCTGTTGTGTTTAGGGACGGCCTGCTTTTTGGTGGTATTTCCCGTC
>CARDPF010000350.1 GCA_948960675.1 uncultured Eisenbergiella sp. | reverse complement strand
GCCCGCACCGTAAGGGGGCTGTCCTGCCGCTGCCGCGCCTGCCGACGTACCGCCTGAGCCCATGGCTAAACGAAATGACATTGGCCGTGAATCGTAACATTTTGCCTCCTATGATATCACGGGCTGCGCTACGCCCTGCACTCCCAAATCCTGCCCCGCCTGTACCAGACGTGCGTCAAACTGCTCATAAAAGGAAATTTCCCGCTCCCAGCCTTTATAGTAAAAAGCTTCCAATACATACAGGTTTACTTTCTTCGCCGCTTCCATATCCGGCTTTTGCATCAAAATTTCCTGCAGTTTTTGCACGAAATCATGCCACTCCAATATAAAACGTTCATTTTGCCTACCATCGGGCATGTCAATCCACTTTTTTACCTTTATCTTGGAACGGTTTTTCTTTTGGCACGCATTTACCTGCAAAAAATATTGGAAGGTATGATCCTCGTAAATCCTTCCCAGGGGAAACAGGCGGCAGATACCGGGACGGTAGGCATGAATGTTGCATCGTCCCGCTTCATTTAAAAAAGTACAGCGCTCCCGTGGCCCGGCCATTTTCAGGTTGGGAAGAATCACGCCGTCCACCACATGCAGCTCCAACCGCTCCTCCAGCAATTCCCCGAAGCTTTTGCCAAGGCCGGTGCTTAAGCGGTATACGTCAAAAGGGTCCAACAGGATGGATTCCCCCATGCTACAGCAACATGCACAGCAGCCTTCACAATCATGACTGTCAACCTTTACCAAATCCTGCAGGCCATACCTTTTTCCGTCTGAAATCTCATTGAAATCCACATCCCTTTTCATTTAGTCCCTTGTCCGCCTCCACAAGCACCCCATCTTTAAGCCGCAGCCTTGCTGCAGGCAATTGGGCATCCACATTTGTTTCATTATTGCATCTGTCCCCTTAAAAAACAAGTGCGAAAATGAAGTATAACCCCAAAAATTTCTTGACTTTTGTATGATATCGGACTATAATCATTGTACGATTTCGGACTAAAGTATACACTGCCGCATCCTAAAAGCCGGTCATCAAACATTCCTTTTGAAAAGCGGAAATTTTTCAGGCATGGATGGAGCCGTTGCTTTCCAAACGGCGATACGGGCAAACTGGACGGGCAAAAAGTGAAGCGTTTGCGAACAGAGGAGGGATCATGAATCATATTTCAAAAGAAATGAAGCGTTTTAACCATTTGCTGGGGGAAACCAACGCCGCTTACCATGACGCTGCCCTGCGGTTAGGCCTCTCCGACAGCGCCATGCAGATTTTATATGCGGTCTGCGGATACGGGGAAGGCCTGCGCTGTCCCCTGCAGGAAATCTGCCGCCAAACCAGTTTAAGCAAGCAGACCATCCACTCTTCCCTGCACAGGCTAATGCAGGAGGGCATCCTCTGTCTGGAACAGGCCGGAAATAGGAATAAGGACGTTTGTCTCACCGAAAAGGGTCGGCAATTTGCCCAAAAAACCGTTGCCAGAATTATCGAAACGGAAAATGCGATTTTCGCCTCCTGGCCCCCGGAAGATGTGGAAAAGTATTTGCAACTGACCGAGGCCTTTTTGACTGCGTTACAGAAAAAAACAAAAACTTTTACGGAGGAACCAAACCATGCGGATTATAACCATCAGCCGTGAATTCGGCAGCGGCGGCCGGGAACTGGGCAAGCGTCTCTCCGACCTGCTGGCCTGTGATTATTACGACCGGGAAATCATTGCCGCCATAGCCCAAAAAAGCGGAATGGATCAAAACTATGTGGAAAGAACACTGGAAAGGCCGGCCCTTCAAAACCTCCCCCACCATTTCCGCAATTCCTTTTCCCTTGCCCCTGCCCTCAAACAGCCCCAGACACAGCTGCTGCTGGCACAAAAACAAGTCATTGAGGCAATTGCGCAGGCAGGCCAAGATTGTGTGATTGTCGGCCGCAACGCCGACATTTTACTGGAAAAATACGCCCCTTTCAATATTTTTGTCTGTGCGGAAAAAAATGCAAAAATGCAGCGCTGTATGGAACGCGCCCCACAAGGGGAACAGCTGTCCTGCCGGGACATGGAACGCAAAATGCGGGACATCGACCAGGGCCGCGCCCAAATCCGCGCCCTTGTCACCGGCAAGCGTTTTGGTGAAAGAAGCGCCTACCATCTCACTGTCAACACCTCCGGATGGGAGATTCGGGAACTGACGACGGCTGTCGCCCAATTTGCAAATCATTGGTTTGAGAGAAAAAAGGAATAGCCCAAATTTATCAACTACAAGAAATGAGGAGAAAAATGATACAGTTATCGGATCACTTCACTTACCGGCGCTTACTGCGCTTTACATTCCCTTCCATCGTCATGATGGTATTCACCTCCATCTACGGCGTCGTGGACGGGTTTTTCGTGTCCAACTTTGTGGGAAAAACGCCCTTTGCCGCAGTCAACTTCATCATGCCCGTGCTGATGATCTTAGGCTGCGCCGGATTCATGTTCGGCACCGGCGGCAGCGCCCTGATCGCCAAAACCTTAGGGGAAGGAGACATCCAAAAAGCCAACCGGACTTTTTCCATGCTGGTCTACGTCTCCATCCTGCTGGGTATCCTGCTGGCTGCACTGGGACTGCTCTTTTTAAAACCGCTGGCGCTTCTTTTGGGGGCGGAGGGGGAATTGCTTGCAAACTGCGTCCTATACGGCAAAATCATTCTTCCCGCCCTGCCGTTTTATATTTTGCAGTTTGAATTCCAATGCCTGTTTGCCACAGCGGAAAAACCGAAGCTCGGCCTGTTGATCACCGTCGCTTCCGGGCTGTCCAACATGGTTTTGGATGCCCTGTTTGTGGCGGGCTTCCGTTGGGGACTGCCCGGCGCGGCAGCGGCCACGGCCTGCAGCCAGTTAGTGGGCGGCCTTTTGCCCCTGCTCTATTTCGGGCGGAAAAATACCAGCCTGCTGCGTCTCTCCTCCTGCCGGTTTGACGGCAGGGCGCTTGGGAAAATCTGCCTAAACGGCGCTTCCGAACTGATGAGCAATATTTCCATGTCCATCGTCAGCATGCTCTACAATCTCCAGCTTATGAAGTACGCCGGGGAGGACGGCATCGCTGCCTACGGCGTCCTGATGTATGTCAGCATGATCTTTCAGGCGATCTTCATCGGATATTCGGTGGGAGCCGCCCCGGTCATCGGATACCACTACGGTGCGCAAAACCGCAGCGAACTCCAGGGCTTGCTCAAAAGAAGCGTATGTCTGGTCGGCGCTTTTTCCACCGCCATGTTTTTTGCCGGGGAAATCCTCGGCAGGCCCCTGTCCCTGCTTTTTGTGGGATATGACCAAACACTGC
>CARDPF010000349.1 GCA_948960675.1 uncultured Eisenbergiella sp. | reverse complement strand
TTCGCCCACGATGGTATCGTAGCCTTCGGGCAGCTTCTGGATAAAGTGGTTGGCGTCTGCCATCACAGCCGCATCATGGATTTCCTCGAAAGAACAGTTGGGACGGCCATAGGCGATATTGCCCTCTATCGTATCGGAGAAGAGGAAAATGTCCTGCATGGCCATACCGATATTGTCACGCAAATCGTACAGGTTCAAATCCCTGACATTGACCCCGTCCACCAGCACTTCCCCGGAGGCCGTATCCATAAAACGGCACAGTAGGTTCATCACGGTGGATTTGCCGGAACCCGTGGAGCCAAGGATACCGATGGTCTGCCCCTTTTTGGCGGTAAAGCTGATGTCCTTTAAAATCTGTTCGTCGTCTGCGGTGTAGGAGACGTGCTTGAATTCCACGTTTCCTTCCATGCGCTTGCGTTCCACAGGCGCACAGGGCGTCTTGACCTTGGGCTCTTCAATATAGGTGGCATAAATTTTTTCCACGGAGGTCAAAAAGCGGTGAATATCGTTGATCCACCAGCCTGCCATACGAAGCGGAACGGTAAGCATCCATAAATATCCGTTGACCGTGACCAGCTTGCCCAGTGTGATTTCCCCGCGGATAACCATGTAGCCGCCGTAAAGCATCAAAACCACGTTGAGCAGGTAGGAGAGCACTTCAAAAATAGGAAGGTATTTCATCCAGACCCTGGAGGAAGCAAGCTGCGCGTCCCGGTAAGCGTCATTTTCCTTATTAAATTTTTCGATTTCATAGTCCTCTTTGGCAAAAGCCTTTACCACCCGGTTGCCGCTGACGTTTTCCTGCACGAAAGCGTTGAGGGAGGAAAAGCGGTCGCGGATGCGGGCGAAGGTAGGCCCTACCGCCTTGGACTGCCGCCAGGTCGTGAGGGCGGTGAAGGGCAGGACCAGCAGCATGAGGAGGGCCAGTTTGGTGTTCACCGTAAAGATCATGACCAGGGCGAAAATAAAGAGCAGGACATTTTCATACACTGCGTAGATGATCAGGGCCACAAAGTGGCGGATCGCCTCCATGTCCCCTGTCTGGCGGCTCATCAAGTCGCCTGTTTTCTTTTTCCCATAGAAAGAAAAGTCTTCCGACAAAAGCTTGCGGAAAACCTGGTCGCGCATGTCGAAAAGGACGCCCTGGGAGCAGGTCTCAAAAACGACCTGATGGAAAAAGCGCAGAAGCCCACGGACCAGCGTAACCAATATCAGTGTGATGACAAGCTTGGGCAAAAGGGAAAACTGCCCGCCTGTAATGACATCGTCAACAATCATTCCGGAGACATAAGGGTTGACGATGGCCAGGACAGAAATCGCGGTCGTCATCAAAAGGCCGACGCATAACAGGAGCCGGTATTTTTTCAAAAAACCCCAGAACCATTTAAATGCTGACATGATAGTTTCTCCTTCCTTGCAAAAAAGTTTTATGTTTGGAATAAAATACTATTGTCAATTGTAGCGATATGGGGTAAAAAAGAAATGTACAATCTTGCAACATGCCTGTATAATTTTGTTGAGCGTAAAAAAGTAAAAAATCGGAGGAATTTCCATGGAACAGAGAGATGCCGTATTTCAGGAAGACTTTAACCCAACTTTTCTTTTCACCTGGAAGGGCATTCGGACGGCGGATGAAAAGGGATATCATAAGCATGAGCATCTGGAACTGTGCTATATCCAGTCCGGGCGGGGACGCCATAAGCTTTCGGACAGGGTTTATGAGACCCGGGAGGGGGATCTGGTTTTGATCAATGCAGGGGAAAGCCATCAATCCATGGTCAGCGAGGGAGACGGGCCGATGGTGGAGTTTTACGTGGGATTTACCGATATCCACATGAAAGGGCTTGCGCCCAACCACCTGCCCATGCCGGAAGGGGGCCCCGTTTTGCATACATCGGGGGAGATGAAAATGAAGCTGTCCCGGTTGTGCATATATATGGAAGCGGAAAAGGAGATGTGCCGTCCGGGCCGGTACTTTATGATGAAAACCTACGCGATCCAAATGATCCTGCTTTTTGTGCGCGCGCAGGAACAGCCGACCAAGCAGGGGGCAGCGGGGCAATGCTCCTTCGAGTCGGTAAACCGGAAATATCTGGTGGAGAAAATTACGGACTTTTTGGAAGGACATTTCGCCGAAAAAATTTCGCTGGACCAGATCGCGGGAAACATGTATTTAAGTCCTTTCTATATATCAAAGATTTTTAAGGCGGAGACAGGGGATACGCCGATCCATTACCTGATTGATATCCGGTTGGAAAAGGCAAGGGAACTTTTGGTGGGCGAACCTACGCTGAGCATACAGGAGGTGGCTGCGAGCGTGGGCTATGACGACGCTTACCATTTCAGCAAGCTGTTCAAGAAAAAATTCGGTGTCGCTCCCTCGGCGCTGCGTAAGCCGGAAGAAGAATGAGCATAAGGGATTTGCCAAAAATCCCGAAAGTGCGCCGTGCAACCGTAAGTTTACAGTAAAATCCGAAAAAGCAACAGGAAGTTGGTTCCGGTTGACAGCGTGCGCCCGTATGATGAAAAGCAACGGCAGGCGGTCTGCAAAGGAAAAATGGACGGCACAGAAAAACAGCCTTTGCGGGGGCCAAAAAACCGGATCATAATTTACGCCAGCCATGGCGGGCAGGGAAGTTAATGTGAAAAATCCATATATGGAAGATTTTTCATGCGCAAATTTGTGCTTGCGCCCAAATTCGCAGGCTGGGTAAGAATGGAGGATTAGGATGAATTTTGCGGACAATTTACGGGTGTTGCGGGAGAGGAGCGGCATGACACAGGAGCAGCTGGCGGAGCGGATGGAGGTGTCCCGGCAGACAGTGTCGAAATGGGAGTCGGAAGTTTCACTTAGTTAAAGATACCACACCAAAACCCACGCTAACTTTTGCTCAACCGATACAGCCGGAGAGCTGGATAACAAGAAAAGACGATATGCAATCCCGCAGAGGGGGCGTATCGTCTTTTCTTGTGGGGGAATCCAAAGGGGGCAGCGCCCCATTTGGCACACGACTTTGCTTGCAAAGTGTAGTGTGTTATACGCTCTGTCGGCGTTGCCGTGAAAATGCCGTTGCCGCCGGGGAGGGCAAGGGCATTTGAAGCGGCAGGAAAACAGGGCTGTGATTGTGTGGCGTGGAGCCGCAAGCGCAGGACTGGTTTCATCAGCAGACAGGGCGTATATGAAAGCCCCCGTCCCTCGTCCCACGCCGGACTTCGGGACAAAATGTCCCGAACTTGTGTACACACTCACGAAAAAGCAGACGGGTTTTTCTCTCAAAATTGAAATGGGCGGGAAGCCATTTTAAGGCTTTCCCGCCTTGATTGCCTAT
>CARDPF010000348.1 GCA_948960675.1 uncultured Eisenbergiella sp. | reverse complement strand
ATGATATTGTAGCCGTCCACCAGCAGATATTCTTCTGGCTCCCCGTCTTTTTTGTCCCGCAAATTTCCCATGCCGCTGCCTGACGGCTGCGTTTCCCCCTGCTCCTTCGTCCATTTTTTCGTCGCAGGCGCAGTTTCGGCCCGCTTCTTTTTGTAGCCTGCCCGTTCCTTTTGGTTGGCAAAAAATGTCCGTGCAAAAATTTCCTCCAGTTCTTCGTTGGTCACACCCTCCGGCAGTCCCACTTTATGCCCGGCCCGCCCTGCGTAAGCCTCCTGCGCCCCTTTGGGCACTTCCCCCTCCCCGGCTTCCCTGTTCAGGCAGCTTTCCAAATGCATGTACTGCGCCACTTGGTCCCAGGGTACCACAAATCCCGCGCCATGGGCACAAAACACGGAACCTGCCGGGTTTTCCAAATCGGCCTCCGGATCGTATCCGAACAGGGCAATCACCTCTTCGCTGTTGTGGCAGGGTTCATATCCCTGCAGGGTACAGGAAAGCTTCCCCCTCCCCTTGGTATACGCGGTCACTTCCTTCTGATAACCGCCCATGGTTGCCACCGGCGCACGCCCCGTGAGGATGCAGAATTCCCCTTCCGTCTGCGGCTGTCCGCAGCTTCCGCACATTTTTTGGATATCCGTCATCGCCCTTCCCACATTTTCCGCAGGCACCTCCAACAAAAACCGGTAAACCGGCTCCAGCAGCACGCTTTGGGCCTGCATCAGCCCGTTGCGCAGCGCGCGGAACGTCGCCTCCCGAAAATCGCCTCCCACCGTGTGTTTTAAGTGGGCGCGGCCCGTGGCCAGCGTGATTTTCATATCCGTTATTTCTGCCCCCATCAGCACGCCCCGGTGCTTTTTCTCCTCCAAATGGGACAGTACCAGACGCTGCCAGTTCCTGTCCAGCACGTCCTCACTGCAGGCTGTGTCAAGCACAAGCCCTTCCCCCGGCTGGAGGGGCTCCAGCAGAAGATGCACCTCCGCATAGTGGCGCAGCGGCTCAAAATGCCCCACCCCCTCTGCGGTATCCGCAATCGTTTCTTTATATACAATACTCCCTTCCCCAAAAGAAACCGGAAAGCCAAGGCGCTCCTGCATCTGGTTTTTGAGGATTTCAATCTGTACCTCCCCCATCACCTGCGCATGAATCTGCCTGACCTCTTCCCGCCAGACGATGGACAACTCCGGCTCTTCCTCCTCCAGCTGCTTTAACTTTTTGTAGCTGCCGTGGATGTCGCAGCCCTCCGGCAGCATGATTTGATAGGTCAGAACCGGCTCCAGCAAAGGCTGCAGGGCCTGCGTCTCAATACCCAGCCCCTGCCCCGCAAAGGTTTGGGTCAGTCCCGACACGGCGCAGATTTCCCCGGCCTGTACTTCCTGCACCGTTTCAAACGCTGCGCCGGAATAAAGCCGCAGCCGGTCCGCCTTTTCCTCCCAAACCGCTTCCCCCGGTATGCTTTTTTGCCGGTTGGGCATGTTTTGTTGCCGGTTGGTCAGCAGCGCCTTGGCCTTTAGGCTTCCCCCGGTAATTTTCATGTGCGTCAGCCGGTTTCCCTGCCCGTCCCGGGTAATTTTAAAAACCCTTGCGCCGAATTCGGTTTCATACCGCACAGGCCGCATAAAATCTGACAATCCCTGTAAGAACGCCGTGACGCCAAACCCTTTCAGGGCGGAACCAAAAAAGCAGGGAAATACTTCCCTTTCGGCAATCAGTCCCTGTATATCCTCCCCTGTGACAGTCCCTCCTTCCAGATACTTTTCCAGAAGTTCCTCCCGGCACACCGCCAGGTTTTCCCAAAACTCCTCCGGCACTTCCTCCCGGCACGCAGGCGCTTTTTGGATCACTTTTCCGTCCTTGCCATATGCCCCGTACAGGGGGGAAAAATCCACGCACCTCTTGTCCAGCCGCTCCTGCAAAAGCGCTGTCAGCCGGACCGGATCCGTCCCTTCCTGATCCATTTTATTCACAAAAATAAAAACCGGAATCCCATAGCGCCCAAGCAGCCGCCAAAGCGTCTCCACATGCCCCTGCACCCCGTCCGCCCCGCTGACTACCAGCACGGCATAATCCAATACGCTTAAGGTTCGCTCCATTTCCGCCGAAAAATCCACATGCCCGGGCGTATCCAGCAGCGTAATCTCATACGGCGCAAGCGTCAGCCGGGCCTGTTTGGAAAAAATGGTAATGCCCCGCGCCTTTTCCATATCCTCCGTATCCAGAAACGCATCCCCATGATCCACCCTGCCCAGCCTGCGGATACTGCCTGTCTCAAACAAAATCCGTTCCGCCAGCGTGGTTTTTCCGGCATCCACATGGGCCAACAGGCCAACACATATATGCTTATTCCCTTTTTTTGCTTCCTGTCCGCCCATGAAAACATCTCCTCCCGCACTTACATACCCGTTCAGTATACCACAAGAGGATGCGTTCGTCGAGACATGGTCTGATTCGTTGCTATTGCACGGTCCAAATATAGATATGGACGCTTTCTTCCTTCTCTTTTCCGTATTCCCTAACCACGATATCCGCAAGATCCGTTATGGCCGTACACAGGATCAATCCCCTGTTGGGATCGTAAATCAGAAAAAGATTGTTTTTTGTGCTCACCGAAACCATGGCGAGGGCATGCCCTTTCCGCTTTCCGCCGCTTTCAAAAAAGAACAGGACAAGATAAGCCTCGCTCCACGCTGCAAGGGCAAGCCCGTCCAAAGAGGCGCTTCTTGGCATCAGCGTCGCATCCGTAACAAAAATGTGCGCCTGTCTGGCCTTTCTGCTCATCATTTCGACAAACGCCTCTGCCTGGCCTGAAAATTCCCGGATCCATGCGGCAGAATGGGACTGCAGATTTTGGAGATTAAACCGCAGCACGTTTGCATGATAGGAGCAAAAATTCTGCGCCACCTGACGGAGCTCCACAATATTTCCGGTCATTTCGTCAAATTCCCGCAAGGGCATCCGGCGTGTTTTCGGACTTTTCCCGAGACACCGGATGATCCAGTCGATGCACAGCATGTAACACATTCCGTTTTCTATGGCCGGCAGCGGTTCCGCCACTAAATTTACCCCTTTGATCAGATTATGCTGGCACTGGTTCTTTCCCCCATAGGTTCCCCTGATTGCCATACCGGTGTTCCTCCCCTTTCCAAAGTGCATCTAACCAAGGTCATTTCGTTTGGGCATGGGCCCGGGCATGCGTAAGGATGCGCCTGCCCGGGCCCATGCCTAAACGAAATGACCTTGGCGCCTAAACTGTTGCGAAAACTGTTTTAAAACGGGCTGATCAGCGCTTCCACAAGATCGGAAGAGCGTCGTGTAGGGAAAGAGTGTAGATCTCGGTGG
>CARDPF010000347.1 GCA_948960675.1 uncultured Eisenbergiella sp. | reverse complement strand
GTGATTGACGGACTTTATCTCCACCGTATATTTCCGGCTGCCTTCACAGACCTCGCACCTGCCAAAACCGGTCATGCTCCTGATCATCGCGTCTCCAATCCGTGCTTTTTGCACATGCTTTCCCCTACATTATTCCATTATAAGATAACCTGCTGCTTCCGTCAAGCATTGTGTGCGGCCAAACTATCACGCCAGTAACAGTTTGGCCTTCGGCTAAACTGTAACTCACGCCAAACCGTGTCTGGCAGCCTCCTTCATTTCCCGGGCATTTTGTAAAACTGTGTCGGTAACAGTAACCGCTCCCGAAAGCCTCGCCAACTCCTGCAGGCTTTCCTCATAGGAAAGTTCGGCAACGGTGGTCGCGGTTTTTTGGTCCACCGCATTTTTCTCCATGTAAAAATGGTGGTCCGCCATAGCCGCAATCTGCGGTAGGTGGGTAATGCACAATATCTGATGGCTGCGGCTTAAAAGCCCCAGTTTTTGCGAAACCTTCCATGCCGTCTTTCCGCTGATACCGGCATCAATCTCGTCAAATATAAACGTACCGATCTGTTCCTGTCCCGCCGTGACCGTTTTTAACGCCAGCATAATACGGGACAGTTCCCCTCCGCTTGCCACATCCGCCAAAGGCTTTAACGGCTCTCCCGGGTTGGTGGAAATCAAAAAAGTTACGTCATCCATCCCCTCTGCGCTGCAGTTCTGTTTGGGGGAAATCTCCGCCCGAAAGGCCACATGTAAAAAATTTAACTCCCGCAGGGCCTCCCCCATCTGCCTGTCAAACCGCTCCGCTGCTTTTTGCCGCTTTTTGGTAAGCTTTGCAGCCAGCGCCAGCATGGCCTTATGCGCCTTTTGGCATTGCGCCTGCTTTTCCTCCAGCCAGGCGTCCTGATGCAAAAGCCGTTCTGCCTCGGCTTTTTTGTCTTCCCCATACGCAAGCACTTGCGCAATGGTCCTACCGTATTTGTCTTTCAGGCGGTTTACCTGATTGAGCCTTTCCTGCACCGCCGCAAAAGTCTCCTCATCAAACTCATGGCTGCCTGCATATTCGGACACGCTACGGTTAAAATCATTGAGCAGTCCGTCCACTTCCTCCAGCTGCCGGTACATATCCTCCAAATCCCCATCAAAGGAGACAACGCCGGACAATTCCCGCAGGGCCCGCCCGATGGATTCCCCGGCGCCTTCCCGCAGGTCATAACCAGTCAGACCATACACGGTCCCCATCACCTTGGCGATCTCCTGCGCATTTTCCATCCGCCGGTAATCTTTCTCCAGCCGTTCGTCCTCCCCCTCCTGCAGGTTTGCCGCTTCAATCTCAGACACCTCATACTGCGCAAGGGACAATTCCCGCTTTCTGGCCGTCTCGTCCAGACGGTTTTGGGCAATCTCCCTCTCCAGTGCGCCATGCGCCTGCCAGGCTTTACGCAGCGCCTCTTTATCCGCAAGGCAATCCTCCCCTGCATATTGGTCCAGAATCTCCAAATGCCGTCTCGTCTGCAAAAGCATCTGGCTGTCATGCTGTCCGTGGATATCAATCAAAAGTCCTGCCAGTTCCCTCAAAAGCTTCGCGCTTACGGTCTCCCCGTTTACGCGGCAGATGCTTCTTGCAGGCAGAATCCTCCGCTGCAAAAGCACCTGCCCATCCTCCACCAAAATGTCCATCCCTGCAATCTTTTTCGCAATCTCCTGTGTCACCTCAAAATGCAGTTCGATCAATGCATATTCGGCGCCGGTACGAATCATATCCTTATCGGCCTTTGCGCCCAGCGCCAGCGCCACGGAACCCAAAATTACGGATTTACCGGCCCCCGTCTCCCCCGTCAATATATTGAGCCCCGTCCCGAAAAAAATTTCCGTTTCCTCAATCAGCGCCAGATTTTTCACATGTAAGCTTACTAACACCCTGCTCTCCTTTTCACCGTCTGGCAATCAATTCCCCGATCTTTTCCATCAGGATTTTTGTCTCCTCTGTGGAACGTACCGCCATCATAATCGTATCATCCCCCGCAATGCAGCCCACCAGTTCCGGAAATTTCATGGCATCCACTGCGGCCGCCACCGCCATGGCCATACCGGAAACCGTACGCATCACCAAAATATTCTGTGCCATATCCATGGAAACATAGCCGTCCCGCATCACCCGGATATATTTATCCGCATGAAAGGCAGGATCCTGCCGTAAAACCGCATATTTCTGCCTTCCGTCTCCCAGGGGCACCTTGGACAGATGCAGCTGCCGAATATCCCTGGAGATGGTCGCCTGTGTCACACAAAACCCTGCTTCCCGAAGCCTGTCGGCCAGTTCTTCCTGGGTTTCAATCTCATAATCGGATACCAGTTCCGTAATTTTTTGATGTCTGTTCTGCTTCATTGCCGTCTTGCCTTTCTAACTATAGTTAACGACATTAGAAATGTCGCTTGCTATATATTCACTGTTCGCGCATCTTCCTGCCCAGCACATCCATAAAACTCGTCTCTTTCAGCTTTATAAAGGACGTATACCGGTGGCTTCGGGTAATATGTACCTCGTCTTTGGGATGAAGCATCCGGTTTTGGCTTCCGTCAAAGCAAACCTCCATCGGCTGCGCCTCCCTGTCCTCCCTTTCCCTGGCGCGAATCATGATCTTGTCTTCCGCACGCAAAATCACGCTCCTTGTCTGCAGCGTATGGGCACAAATCGGCGTCAGCACTATGACCTGTGCGCTGGGTTCCACAATCGGGCCGCCTGCCGACAAATTATATCCCGTAGACCCGGTGGGCGTCGCCACAATCATCCCGTCCGCCTGATATTCCTTTAGCAGCTTCCCGTTGACAAAAATTTGAAAGCTGAGCATCTGCAAATGTCCGTTCCTCGTGATTGTGATATCGTTTAAAGCCCTGCTGTCCATCAACAGTTCCCCGCCACTCAGCACCTGACCGCTCAAAAGCATCCTGTCTTCCACCTCATAGCTTCCCTCCACCAGCCGGTCGAGGGAGGGGAACAAATTTTTTTGCTCCACTTCGGTCAGGTATCCAAGCGTTCCCAGGTTAATGCCCAGCACCGGAATGTTGCTTTCCACCGTATCCCTTGCCGCCCGCAGAAGCGTTCCGTCCCCGCCCAGCACAAGCATCCCCGAGGCTTTCCCTTTTTCTTCCCCCAAAAGAACCTTCCAATCCTGCGCACGGATCTCATCTGCATAAACCGTAACCCTGCATCCGGCTTTTTCCAGATACCGCCGGATTTCTTCTGTCATTACCAGTCCGGGATCCTTCCATTTATTGGTAACTACGATATAATGCTTCATATATCCTCCGCCCACAAGGGCTGCCCCATTCGGTTTTACACAGCATGTTTTAAGG
>CARDPF010000346.1 GCA_948960675.1 uncultured Eisenbergiella sp. | reverse complement strand
CAAGCTTGCTTGCACAGATGCCCGGATATCGGGCGGGCAAGCCGGTATGAGCAAGTAGGGCGACAGCCCGGATTGTGAATACCGGCGGCGGTTGCGGAAGCGCGTCAGCGCGTAGCAACCGGCTTTCATGCGTAGTGGCGCGCCAGCAATGGCGCATGCCAGTTTACTTTTTTCATCCACGCCGCTTGTGCGCAGGGCTTCCATAGGGGAAACCCTGCCCGCCAGACGCGCCGGGCGCAGACAGGAAACCAGCACCGTCCCCCAGGCAAAAACTGCGG
Source organism: uncultured Eisenbergiella sp. (assembly GCA_948960675.1). Lineage (GTDB taxonomy): Bacteria > Bacillota > Clostridia > Lachnospirales > Lachnospiraceae > Gallintestinimicrobium. The sequence continues at coordinate 3,071 of CARDPF010000346.1, read as the reverse complement.
ATCCGATAAAAATCGCCGGACTTAGGGACGTCCGATTGTCATCCCCCAAAATCCCGGTAAAAGCAGGCGTCAGCACCACCCCCCATATCCAGCCAAGCGCCAGCCCTATTGGAATTCCCCCCACACACAGGCGGACAGACTGCCCGTAAACGAGCCTTTTGAGCTGCCGTCCGGTCATTCCAAGGGTTTTCAATTTGCCGTAGAACTGCACGTCGGCGGTGACGCTGATCTGGAAGATATTGTAAATGATCAAATAACCGGCAACAAATACCAGCGCCATCCCCAAATACATCGGCAGCGTCTGCTGCAGGGCTGCCGCCCCCATTTCCGGCGAATACGCCAGATTGACGCCGTATTCCAGTCCGTCCAATCCCGTATCCTTAAGTACCTGTTGCATGGTATTTTCGATATTGCGGTCGTCATACAGCGATACCTGCGCCATATAACGGCCTAAAATCTGTCCCTCTGCATTGAAACGGTTCCCGGTCATTTTGTCCGCATATTCCCGGCCTACCCAGGCCATGGAAGCGTATCCGGACGCGTTCCCTTCCCAAATACCGCAGAGGGTGAAAACGGATTGAACCGTTTCCGAATCCGGATCGGACAAATCCTTTCTCCAGACAAGCGTGACGCGCTCCCCAAGCTGCGGTGAAATCCCCAGCCTCTTTAGCGTAATGGTATCCAGGGCAGCCTCGTCCATCTCCTGCGGCAGCCTTCCCACAGTAGGCAGGGCGAAAGAATGTCCCGCATAACCATCGCTGCCCCAGCGGATTTCCACCTGACGCCCCGCCAGTTCTTTGTTTTCGGCCAATCCAAGGACAATGCTCTCCCCGACCTCCCGCACTTTGGGATGCCCCGCCAGCTTTTGGGCCTGTACCGGTTCTATCTCTTTAAAAGATACCTGGGCATCATATCCGGTTTGCCGAAACGTCATCCGGACCAGATTTTCATACATGCTATGCGCCAGCGTAAACAGGGTGGTAAACATCATCGTGGTCATAACCACCGCAAGCACTGCGGCCATATTTCTCCCCCGGTTTTTAAAAAACATCCTGCGGCCAATCACCTTTACAGGGACAAATTTTTCCTTTTTTTCTGCCTGCATCGAAACTCCCCTCCTTACTCCTGTACAATCCGCCCATCCTCCATCCGGATGATGCGGTCTGCAGTCTGCGCAATTTCGGGATTATGGGTAATCATGACGATCGTCTGCCCGAAACGGACGCCGCATGCCTTCAAAAGCTCCAGCACATCCTGACTGGTTTTGGAGTCCAGGTTGCCCGTCGGCTCATCGGCAAGAATCAACGACGGCTTACTGGCCAGCGCGCGGGCAATCGCCACCCTCTGCTGCTGGCCGCCGGACAGATGGTTTGGCAGACTGTCCAGCTTTTTTTCCACCCCCAGCAGTTTAACCACCTGCCCAATAAACGCTGTATCCGGCTCACAGCCATCCAGCGAAACAGGCAAAATGATATTCTCCCATACGTTCAAAACCGGAACGAGATTGTAATTCTGGAAAATAAAACCGATTTGTTTGCGCCGAAAAACCGTGGCCTGCTCACTGTTTAATTTTGCAAGTTCCGTATTGCCGATGCGTACGCTCCCCCCGCTGGGCGTATCCAGTCCCCCCATCATATTTAAAAGGGTAGATTTTCCGGAGCCGGACGTACCCACAATCGCCGTAAATTTTCCTCGCTCAATCTCCAGATCCACGCCGTCCAATGCCCTGACCAGCGCGTCCTGCTTCCCGTAATATTTTTTTAATCCCACCGTTTTTAAAATAGGTTCCATGCTTCCTCCGTTTCCGCGTCCTGCGCTACTTTTTCTTACCTCTATCCTACCAAAAAAATGTCACAGGCCGGGTACACGAAAGGTACATTTTTGTACCTTTCGCATACCCGGCCTGCCATAAAATGCCCGTTATCCTACTTATTTTGCCTCCCGCATGCGGCTGTGTATACTGCCCTTGGCTATTATCCCCAGGCTAAGAAGGGGAACAGCGATGGCAAATAGGACAATCACGGCAATAAAAATCCAAAGCGGCAGCGCAGAAAACGTATAAGCCATGCTCCAGGATTTCATGGCCTCCACCATTTTGGGCATGGCATACCTGTCAAACAAAAATGTTACCGGCACAATAACCACAAGCATCAAAAGCCCATGAAAGCCACCCTCTAACACCAGCAGAAGGCAAAGCTGTGGGCGGGTCATGCCAAGCCCCTCATATAACGCAAACTCACTTTTGCGCCCTACCGTTTTTACGATCAGCATATTGGCAAAATTGATCAGCGCGACCACCCCCAGCACCAGACCGATCACCAATTCCGGAAGCACCAAATTCAGGCGCGCCGTCTCAAAATTTTTCTGGTAATCGCTGCGCCTTGTAATCCCCACGCCATGATGAACGTCCTGTTCGTATGTATCCAAATATGCCTCAAAATCCTCCTGCCTGCCGTGGTCTATATGCACCGCCAGCTGCCGGTATCCCTGCCCCGCAAACAACTCTTCAAACCGCCCTTGGGGCAGGATATACGCAATATGAAAGGCCGCCTCCTGGCTGTTACAACCCTGCAGATACGAATCGTCATGCATGACAGAACCCATCACCAAAAAACTTTGTCCCCCCAGCTTTACCGTCTCGCCCGCCGCCGGGGTGGAAACGCCCTCATGATACGCTCCTGCCGCCAACACATATTCCCCGCTGGCAAAAGCGTTTGCGTCAAAGCTGCCGCTGGTAAACGGACAGTTTTCCAACACAAAATCCAGATATGCCCCATCCAGGCCGATAACCAGACCGACATAAGTCCCGTCCCTTTCCAGCCGGTCCAATCCCTCGCACCAGTCCGGATATCCCTTCTGGGAATCCCGCAGGGTCTGCTCCCCCTCATACGGCTGGTCATAATACGCGCAAATACGCTCCCGCAGCTGTTTGGATGCCCGCAGCTGCACTTCCCTGCTTTTGAGCGTACTCACCAAGACCACTTCCGGACGGCTGCGCAGCTTTTCCACATCTTCTTCCACAATGCCCCGGTTTTGCTCGTTATACCGCTGCACGGAAAGATAGGCGGAAC
>CARDPF010000345.1 GCA_948960675.1 uncultured Eisenbergiella sp. | reverse complement strand
GAGATGCTGTTGTGTGACTGGAGTTCAGACGTGTGCTCTTCCGATCTATATAATCCTTCTGTTTCCTACACTGCCACAAAAGGAGGCACAGCGCCAGCACACTGAGCGCACCGGGAATAATGCCGTACCAGAAAAACAGCCGCACATAGCCCATGTCAAAATATTCCACATAGTCCGGATCCGAAAACAGCTTCCAGTTTTCCAACACGCCGCCGCCGTTCAAAAATGCATAGATGCTGGTAATGCGCCCCGTCAGGAAACGGTCGATCTTCACCACCGTCTCGGGCAAAAACTCATACCAGTCCGAAATATAGGCCGCGTACACCGAAAATGCCACGCCCCCCAAAACCGCCAAAATCCCGCCCACGTACACCCACGCCGCCTGCCGCAGCTTTTTGGCATACTGCATCAGACAGGCCAGTACGATTGTCGCCGCCATCACCGCCAGCGCGGTGCGGGTCACGGTGGCTACATAGGTCAGCCCGGTGAGCAGGGCCAGCAGCGCATAATGCTGCCACCGCATTTTTTCATGGTATAAATAAATGCCCAGCGTCATCAGCGCCCAGACCATACAGGCCAACGCGTTGCTGTTGCCCACGCCCAGACACAGCCGGGTGCGCTCCGCCTTAAACCCAAAACCCACCCCTGCGTCGAAAACTTCCCCCAGAACCCCCAGAAAGGCCAGCGCCGCCAGCACTGCCATTCCGGCTATGGTTCCGAAAAACACGGTTTTCATCGCCTTTTTGTGACAGATCCCCTTCATGGCCACGCAAAAAACCACCACCCGGACCGCCTCGTCCCTGGTGGAAACCAGATAACACACCGCCGCCACCCCTCCGGCAAACACGATGGCCGCCCATTCCCGGTACGTATATTTGGTAAAGCATACCTTCAGGGCAAAAAAGAGGAAGCTGACCCTAAACAGCTGTCCCTCCAAGGGATTGATCCAGCTGCTCTTATCCAAAATCACGATCAGGATCTCCAACATAAGCCCTATATAGAAGCAGACCGCTCCCGCCCGTTCCATGTCCCACCGCTTTTTACCTGCAAGATTCGTCATTTTTTCCCTCATTTTGCACGCTTCTTTTCTGCTTTCCCCAAGCCTTCCCGCACTTTGCGCCGCGCAACCCCCAGCAAAAACCAAAAGTCCTCCCGCTGCTTTTTGTGCGCTGCCTTTTTGTATTCCTTTTTGGGAACACCGTAAGGCTTAAGACCGGAGTAAGGAATTTTAAACTTCAAGGCAATCTCCACCATCTTCTCCCGGTATTTTTTTTCACCCGCAAGCCCAAACTCCCGAAACAGCCAGCCGTACTCGAACAAATTCAACGCCCCGTCCGCCCGGCAGCTTTCCGTCAGCTGGCTGTCGCTTACACCGATACAGACCAACGGCTCTTTGGTACACGCAAAAACCGGATTTTCCCGCAAAAGCCGCATGTAATATTCCATATCCATCAGCCAGGTCAGCTTTTCCTCGTACCCTTGGGGGTTTTTTTTGTAAATCGTGGCGCTGGGCGCGCCGATAACGTTGCCCAAAAACAAATTCCGCCAGTCGTCCCGCAGCAGCATTTCCTGCCCGTCACTGATGCCGCGGACAAACCCTTTTGCCGTCTGCCCCTGCACAAGCGTCACCTGCCTGCTCCCGCAAAAAGCCAGCGCAGCCCCGGGCGTACCGTCCAAAAGCGCCACGAACCTTCCCAGACTGTCTCCGTCATAAAACCAGTCGTCGTGATGCATCATCTTGATGTAGAGCCCGCGCGCCCGCGAAACCGCCTCGTTCCAGTTTGCCGTGGCCCCCAGACGCTTTTCGTTTTTATGGTAAAAAAGGTTCCCAATCCCCGCCTTTTGCACGACGGCTTCCACGCTCTCATCCGGGGAATCGTCCGTCACGATCACCTCATAATCCGTAAACGTCTGCCCCGCCACCGAAGCCAGCAGGCGCGCCATCCCCTCCGGATTTTTGTATGCCGGCACACAAATCGATACTTTCGGCATGCTTCTTCATCCTTTCATCGTCCCAGCAGTTTATCCAGAAACGTCTTTTGTGCCGGATACATCAGATAACGGTACTCGTCCAGATGCTCCCGCAAATAAACCGGGTAGCTTTCGTCGATGGGCACAATCTCAAACCGGCTGTCCCTGCCCAAAATATCCTGACGGTTTCTGATGTTTTTCTTTATTTTGGAAAGGGTGGAGCGGTTATTGTATTCCTGATGGGCCGCGCTCTTGATCTTATATTTTACCCGGTCCGCTGCAGATTCGTCCTTGCCGCCGCCCATATAGGAAAAATGCCAGCCGCCCTCGGGGATCCGCACCATCAGGTGCTTTTGCGCCTTGTCCCGCAGCTGCTCCGTGGTGTAGTTTTGCAGCATGCTGTATTTACAGATTTTGGTACCCAGCCATTTCCGGTTTGTCCCGGTAACGCCCTCAAACTCCCCTGTAATGGATAAAAGATTGCCCGAGGTCTCCTCCATGTCCAGATAGCAGTAGAAATTGCGTTGCGCCAGCGCGTAAATTTTGCTGTCGTCAAAATCGGCAAGCACCTTTTTGACCGCCTCCGGATTGGGGATTTCATCCACGTCGGAAAAAATCACCACGTCCTTGGGCCCTGCCCCCGCAAGCCCTCTGGCCACCGCGCATTTTTGGTGGCTGTCCCGCATAAAGGCGTTGGTATCCATGGGCGTATCCTCCACCACCTGATGGATGATCTTATCCGCAAACGCCGCAAACATCTCCCGGTTTTCCTGAAAATACAAGGGCTTTGGATCCCCGGAAAACGTCACGGTGGACTCGCTGACCACAAATTTATCCACCACCCCGTCAAGCACGTGCATCCTAAGCTTCAAAATATCCAACTCGTTAAAAAACTGAAAACAATCGTATACCATACCGACCTCCGTTCCTCTATTTTTGCCGCATCCTCCTGATTTTGTTCTCCGCCCGCAAAAGCAGCTGCGGTTTTCCCTTGAATTTCGGATATCCGGCGTTCGTCCCCGCCCATTTGTGAAAGGCAAAGGGTACAATCCCTTCGATTTCCGGTATCATCGACTCATGGGCGTAATATTTCGCCACCTCAAGCGGCGCGATGCGCATACCCGCCCCTTCGAACAAATGCCGGTTTTTACAGCAGATAAACCCGTCCTCATGAAAATACCCGTGATCCGGTTCAAAGGGAATCCCCGCCTTTTTCGGAAAATCCAGCAGCCTTTTACTCCGAATCCCCACGCTGTTTCCCACCCGGCACAAATTGCCGTGTATATCCCGGTACGTAAAATCGTCCTGCGGAACCGGCCAGGGGGAACCGATGTAATCATATTCCAGAAATTCGTCCCGCCAAGATCGGAAGAGCACACGTCTGAACTCCAGTCACACAACAGCATCTC
>CARDPF010000344.1 GCA_948960675.1 uncultured Eisenbergiella sp. | reverse complement strand
TCCACATTAAAGTTTCCGGAAACTTCTGTCCCCTGGTCTTTGGAAGAGCCTTCGCTTTCCGCCTTCGCCCCTGCACCGTCTGTCCCTGCTGTGGGAGCGGCATTTTGGCATCCCGTCAAAACCATCGCCATGCCCATTCCCAAAGCACCCATTCTCAGCCATTTCTTTTTCATATACTTACCTGTCATACCCTTTCCGTACCCATGCACCCTTGCGGGCCGTGGGCACCTTTCTCCACTATGTTTTCCCGTTACCGCCCAAGCCATGGCCAGTAACCCTCTCTTTTCCATGCCGGACCAAAATTACTGCGCGCCTTCGTTTCAGTTCGTGCTTTCAGAATACCTTTTTTTTCCAAAAAAGTATATCTCCCGTTCTTGAACATCATCCCGCTTTGCTGCAAAAACGTAACCGTTCAGGCAACAATGTCATAACACTTGCCAATCCCCGTCACTTCCCTTTCCAGTAGTTGTCCCGGTATCCGCCGGGTGTGACGCCTTCATACTTTTTGAACATTTCTATGAAAACAGTACTGTTGGCATAGCGGAGCGCCTGCGCGATCTCTGACACACGCATATCGCTGTTTTCCAGCATATCCTTCGCCTTCTCCAGCTTAATCTGCTCCACATACTGTGAAATCGTTACCCCCATGTTTTTCTTGAAAAAGTGACTGATATTGGATACGGACGTATCAAAATAAAACGCCATATACTTCACACTGAAATTATCTTCCAGATAATGCGCATGCACATAGGTGACGATATCCACAATATTCCGCTTTTTATAGCCTGCCGGATTTTGGGCCGGTGCGGTCTCCCCCGGCATCCTTTCCCCGATCTGCGCCAAAAATTGCTCCACGCCTGCTGCCATGCTTTGGCCCTGTGCCTTTACCTGGGACAGCACTTCATTCGTTTCAATCCGCAGCGTCCTGGCCACATCCCAAAGTACACCGGCTGCTGCAACCTCGTCCAACTCCCGCACCATGCCGCCGATTTCCGATAACAAAAGCTTTTCCCTTGCAAAATCGTCCTCCCCGGCTGCCTCCTGTAGAGCCAAAAGCTCCCGCTCCGGATAACCGTTTCCTTTTAAATAGAAGGTATCGAGCTGCTTTCTGGCTTCCTCATAGGATCTGCGCAGCCCTTCCACCCCCATGACCAGACTGCCGATGCCGATCTGTACGCCTTTTTGGGATAACTGCTCCATTTTCCCCTTCAAATCGGAAGCGGATTCGTCCGAACATACCAGGTAAATTAAAATCCCCTCCAGCAATTCAATCCGGTATGCATTGGAAACGCTGTAGAGGTTCATCTGCTGCCCGAACCACTCATAAAAACCCCGGTTTTCCGGCAGATTATCCGGCAGCGCCACAAAAAACTTATATTTCCGGTTCAGGTAAATATTGTTTTGCAGGCACCGGTTCCAAAGGGCGTCCTTGGGCTGTACGGTTTTATACAAAAGCTCATAGAGACAACTCTCCATAAGCAGTTCGTCCCGTTCCCCCAAAAGCTCCTCATTATGATCCGCCAGCTTTTTATAAGCCGCATAACGGCTGCGGGAAAAATACAGCGCCAGACTCAAACCGATCAGCAGACTGCAAAGCAGCCACATGCCATACCCCCGCAGGTAAATCGCCGTTCCTGCGTACAGGCTCTTTTTGGAGATAAAAACCGTGGAGGAAAATCCTTCCCCCAACTCTCCTTCCTGCACCAAATACGCACCGCCTAAGGCAAGTTCCCGGTATGCTTTTGTCCAATCCTGCCCCTCCATCAGCCCGTCCGACACATATACGACCTCCTCCCCCAGACGGATCACACAAAAACTTCCGGCCGTATCCTGCCGAAACTGTGCCGAAAGCTTTTCGCTGCGGATGGGATAAATCAGGTACTTCATCTCGCTTCCGTTTTTCCCCCAGGTCTTAATGGGGGACACAAACGCCATCCCGGCATTTTTGTCTGCACGCAGCAGCACGGGGCACGCGCCGATCATGCCCTCCTCCGGGTTTTCAAAAACCGCCCTGTCCATCCGGCAGACCGACGAAAAGAAAAGTTCCTCCGTCACATTCCCCGTGGAAGTCAGGATGAACTTTTTTTCCTTATCATACAGGTAAACGGCATCCACAAAGGGAAAATTTTGTTCCTGCTTGCTGAATTCCCCCTGAATATCCAAATACACCTTGGGAACGTCCGAATATCGTTCATTATACTTTTTGTCATATTTGCAGGCCATGTTAAAGGTCCGGATGGCAGAAAGCTGCTGCTTGAAAAAGCTCTCCTGCCTTTCCAGCGTCAGGCGCATCTCATCCCGGGCCTTATGTATCTGCTGCCTGTGGAAAAGGCGCAGTATACTGATGCTGATTACCAGAAGCGGAATCAGCAAAACGATGTTGTATGCGATCACAAACCTGATATACTGTTCTCTTTTGTTTTTCATAATGCAAAACCCACCTGTCTCCCCTGTTTTCTTTCCGGTTCCCAAACCGGTCTTCTCCTTTCCATATATTATACCGAAAACCTAAATCCCAAACCATCCCTTACTCTTGAACAATATCTTTTTATGTTGAAAAACACGGGACAGTCCGGACAGCAATGTCATTGTTACTATTCACGGCCCAGGGGCCGCTCATGGTAACGATTCTGGGCGATATTTGGAATTTTGCTACGCAAAAACCGCCCCTCACTCCTGCATCATGTCCTCACGGAATAGTAACATGTCATTTCATTTAGCCATGGGCGCAGAACAAAATGCCGTTGTATTACAAACAGATTTTCTGTATAATAGGTGCTGTTTAAAATAGGACAAAAAGGAGGGTTTTATGTTAGACAGCTACGGTTTTGATTTATGGGCGGACGGATATGACCGGAGCGTGCAGCTTTGCGAAGATGACGGTTCTTATCCCTTTGCAGGATATAAAGAAGTTTTGGGTATGGTCTATCAAATCGTCCGGGAACAGGGAGGAATGCGGATTTTGGACGTGGGATTCGGCACCGGCATCCTGACACAAAAGCTCTACCAAGACGGCTACTGCATATACGGTCTGGATTTTTCGGACCGGATGCTTGCAATCGCAAAAGAAAAAATGCCGGATGCCACCCTGTTGAAGCATGATTTTTCAACCGGATACCCGGCTGCATTGGAAACCGTAAAATTCGACTGTATTCTTTCCACCTACGCATTTCACCATCTGGATACCGGACAGAAAATGCGCCTGATTGGTGAACTTTGCCGCCACCTTTCCGACAACGGCGTTTTGGTGATCGGAGACGTGGCATTTACGGATACCACAGCGCTGGAAGCATGCAAAAAAATGTACCGTGACGAATGGGACGAGGAGGAAATCTACATGGTAGCAAAAACACTGCAGCCCCTGTTGCCAAACATGTCTTTCCACAAAATCACTT
>CARDPF010000343.1 GCA_948960675.1 uncultured Eisenbergiella sp. | reverse complement strand
ATTCGCCGATTATTTCTACGGCCGCCACTGTCGAAAAATGTTATAATGAAAAGAAAATTGCCATAAAGTGGTACAAGGAAGCGGGCCTTGGGCACGTAAAATAGAGGGGTAGGACGGATGGTTTGGTGGTTCATAATTTTGCTGGCAGTTTGTCTGGCAGTTTTGGGGTTCTATCAGCTGCGCTGTGCATGGCTTTACGCAAACAGGATGTCCGGTGTTTTGCAGATGGAGGTATGGTTAAACGGCAGGGCGGTTGAGGCGCGGGAAATAGCGCAGGAAAACAAAAAGTTTTATCCGAGGGTGGATGTCGGCCGGTATTATATCCCCCTGCCCAAATCGTACAGGAGCGTGCCCCAAAATGCAGGCATGGCCAAAATACAGGATGTTTTCGGGAAGAAAAAACAGGCGGCAGATGTTTTGCTGGGGCCGCTTCTTGCGGTTTATGCCGGATGTTATGCGTGCAGCGGTTTTGGACAGGATGCCATATACCGGTATCTGACAGACTGCGCCACGGATCTTGGCGATAAGGCTCGTTTACAGGGAACGGAGCGGGGAAAGCGTTTCCGGCTTTGTGGAATCTGTACCGTAATGTCCACGGAACGACCCTTTGTCTTATCGGGACAATCGGACGGGCTGGAAAAATGCGCCGTTTGTTTTCCGGTACCGGACGGATCCAGTAACGAGAGGTTTTCGGAGGCTTGGGAATTTGGCGTGTGTGGGCTGGAAATCGGTCTGCACTATTTTTCCGACAAAACGGACCACAAAAGGAGGGGATGAGTATGGCTGATGTGCGGGCGGCGTATCCGTATGTCTGCCCGGAGTGCGGGCAGCGGGTCGACGGGAATGAACGGTATTTTCCCTTCCATCCCCTCTTGGCGTGTATGTATCTAAAAGTAGATGCCAGACAGGTGAATGTGGGAGAGTATTTGCAGCAGAGTTTTGAGGTGGGCGGGATTTTTGGCGGGCCCGTATTGGGAGTGGAGGAAATCAAAAGCTTTGTGTGGCAGTCCGGGGAGGCTCCGCCAGTAAAAGAACTCACCAAGATTGGATATTGCATGCTCAATGTGGTCAGGATGATCGAGATGCAGCTGCATTTACCGGAAGACAGCCTGATGCTGCTGATCCGGTATATGGTAAAGCATGACGAAAAGAGGCCCGGGTTTGATAGGGATTTAAAAACGCTGATGCGTGAACTGGTGCAGGGAAGGAAAACTGATGAGACATATGTGCCGTATTTGAAAGCCGTAAAGTGGGTGTTGGCAGCTGCAATTCCTTTTCTAAAGCAAGGGACATTGGGAAACCGGGAAGAAAGGGGAACGGCTTTCTTTGCGTTTTTGGACACACTAAAGCAGCTTTGTGTGGCGGATCCGGCCATAGAGTTTTCGGAAGCGAACGGGACATTGTTTGAAGTGCACAAAACCCATCTCCGGGAATTGTATGTAGGATGGATTTATACCATATCCCCCTTGAGCGGCAGAAAATCGCCCGAAAAGCTGTACATCTGTACCGATCCGGCCGGAAAGCATGGGGCGCGGGAATGTACAAAATCCTGCTGTCCCCATTGCCATGCCAGATTGTCAAAGGTATACGGGGTATACCGTCAGGTGACCATCGGCCTGCTGGGCGGGCAGTCCATCGGAAAAACCACATATCTGGCGGCGTTTACGGACTTTGTGGATACGGAGATTTCTTCCGGTTCATACAGGCGGCTTCCGTTTACCTTAAGCTATGAACGTCCGGAGGAAGACGGACAGTGGAGGCGGTTTTTGGGGATAGGGGAGAACCGGGATCCGATCAGCAGCCCCAAGTGGGCTTACCGCCATGGGTTTCGTGTGAAGAAAACGGATCTGGAAAAAGATTCCGCCGCTTCCCTGACGTTCGTTGTGACACCGAAGGATAAAGAGCCGGTCATTTACGTGCTGGCAGATGTTGCGGGAGAAGCGTTTGGAAACCGGGCGCATGTATCGGCGGCGGCAGCTGCCGCCTCCTCCAAGAGTCTCCTGAAACATTGCGACGCATTGTTTATGGGGCTGTCCTGTGACCCGGGGGATTTGCGGGTGGAAGCGGCCCGTTATAAAGAATGGATGACGGATTTCCCGGACAGGGTCATCCCGGCGGCCCTCCTTTTGACGAAAGCGGAGACGGCATTTCCGGACGGGAAATGTGTGGAATATGGCGGGGCCGTCAATTTGCGCCGCGTACAGCCTGTGGTGGAAGCGGACGCGGCGGGCGGAATCCGGCAGGCGGTCTACAACCTGGAAGCGATGTCCTCCCTGTGCAGGGTGGCGGGCGAGTGTGCAGAGGCGATTGCACCGGGGATTTTGGCGAACCTGACGGCGATGATGCGGGAAAAAGAAGCCCGGCAGGCAGGCGGGGCAGATGTTTGTCTGGCGGTATTCCCGGTGAGTGCGGGTACGGCAGAATACTGTGATTATGAAGGAAACCAAGTACAGGAGGATGAAGGGGAAACGGAAGGGAAAAAACGGTACGAGAAAGCAAAGGAACAGCGTTTTGGTATAGCGGCCCCCTTTTTGTGGCTGTTGGCGCTGGACGGACTCCTTCCCTGCGGCAGGGGACAGGGTGGACTGCCTGCGGGGGAAAATGCACAAAGCAGGCTTGCAAAACTTTGGGAAAAAGAACTGCGGTGTCCGCAGGAAGCATAGAGGGGGAGGATGCGGTTGATACAATATGGGTACGCGAATTTCGAAAAAAGAGGATACCGGGTTGCCTCGGAAAATGCGTTTTTCCACAGCGGCGGGTCAGAGAGGCAGCAGGCGTTAAGCAAATTGATGCGAAACGTTTCCGGCCCGACGCAAAACAGGATTTCATATCTGGGGATTAGGACAGATCTGGGGATTTCATCTGAAAATCCCCGGTTTTATTTCCAAATGTCGGGGCAGGAAGCGGCGAGAAGCGCGGATTTTGCGCAGGGATATGTGTGGGATGTAAAAGAAAACTATATTTTTGGCAGGGATTTCCCCAAAATCCTCCAGCTGCGGTTTATGGAGCGGGAAACCCTGTGCAGCTTACCGGTCCGGACGTGCGAAGGGGCATTCCCGGATATTGCCCTGACGGACGCTCCCTGTTTGCCGGATGGATTTTGCAGGGCCGTATTGGGCGAAGAAATTTTGGGGGACATTCTGGAACGATTGCTGCAGGGGCAAAAGGTACTCCTGCGTTTAAACAAAAAAGGGGAGGAAGCAGACAGGCTTGCCAGACAGGTACTCTGGCAGGTCTATGGATGTCTTCCGTACGGCGTGCGGGAGTGTGCGGGATTTTGCACAAACGTTACGGCGGTGCGGTTTTGCGGGGAGAAGGAGGACAGGCTTGCGGAGGCGGTTGGCTTTTGTCTGGCGGACAGGGATGCCCCATTGCCGGACACGGTTCCCGGGTATG
>CARDPF010000342.1 GCA_948960675.1 uncultured Eisenbergiella sp. | reverse complement strand
TCTTCCGATCTTGACGCGGAATTGCATTATCCGCAAGCCCTCCTTCCATGGTCATAAGCCTTACATCCGCCACTTTTTGGCATGCGTACAAAAGCCGCCCTGCAAGGCAATTGGAATTACCCCTTTCCTTGTGGATTTCGCCGCCGGAATGTCCTCCCTGCAGTCCCTCCACACACAGGCGGTAGAGACATCCCTCCGCCGTCTCATAAGCGACAGGGAGGCTTGCGTGCAGCCGGGCGCCCCCTGCGCAGCTTGTCAAGAAAATCCCTTCGTCCTCGGAATCCAGGTTCAGCATCCGTCTCCCCTGACAGACCTTTAAGTCAATGGAGCGCGCGCCGTCCATCCCGGTCTCCTCATCTACTGTAAAAACGGCCTCCACCCTGGGGTGCGCGATTTTGTCCGAATCCAAAACAGCCAGCATGATTGCCACTGCGATGCCGTCATCCCCGCCAAGGCTGGTATCCTGCGCATAAAGCCAGTCCCCGTCCTCACGTAAATCCAACCCCTGCGTGCGCATGTCCTTTTCACACCCCGGGGTCTTGACAGCAACCATATCCATATGCCCCTGCAGGATGACCGGCTCTTCCCCCTCATAGCCCGGCGTTGCCCCCTTGACTATGATCACGTTTTTTACCGGATCCTGTACATAGGCAAGTCCCCGCTTTTTAGCAAATGCCACAAGGTAATCGCTGATTTGTCCCACATTGCCGGAGCCGTGTGGAATCCCACATATTTCTTTAAAAAAGCCGAAAACCTCCCCCGCTTTTGAACATGCCGTTCTCTCCATGAAACCCTCCTTGTTATGCGACGATCGCACCTAAAAACGGCCTGATAGCATCCTTCGTGACTACCAAACCGTCTTTCCCTCAATCTTCCTGATCGTCCACATCCGCTGCAACCGCAGATGTTACGGATGATACCACCGCAACCACGACCGCGAAAATAATGATCAACAGTCCTCCGCCTAATACGATAAACATATTTGCTCCCATCCGCCCACTTTAACGGGCACCCAAATTAAGGAAATTGAAAATTTACATTTTCAATCTTTTTCCTCCGTTCCTGCCTTTTAGTTTACCACATAAATTGCCCGGTTACAACCTATGCTTTCTACTTTTTATTCCCAATTCCCGGCCATAAGTTACTATTCACTGTTCAGGCTGCCGCATGTTTGGCTTTCCAAACCGCAGCTGTACAAGGATCACGGCCGAAAATACAAGCACACAGCCCAAAAGCTCCCGCCCGGTCAGCTTCTGCCCCAAAATCACCCAGCCTGCCAGCACGGAAACTGCCGATTCCAGACTCAGGATCAGGGAAGCCACCGTGGGCTCCACCTGCTTTTGCCCCACCACCTGCAGGGTGTAGGCCACGCCGCAGGACAATACGCCCGCATACAGTACCGGAACCCAACCCGCAAGCAGGGCGGAAAAATCCGGCTTTTCCAGAAAAAATGCCAATACCGTGCAAATGATCCCACTGGTAAAAAACTGGATGCAGGAAAGCTTTATGCTGTCAACCCTGGGTGAAAAATAATCCACTGCCAAAATATGGACGGCAAACGTGGCGGCACAGGCAAGCACCAGCCCGTCGCCAAGCCCCAGCGCCAGACTTTCCGACATGCATAAAAGATACATTCCCACTACCGCAACCCCTGCGCCGATCCATGTTTTCATATGCACCTTTTGGTGCAGGAAAATGCCGAAAATGGGCACGATGATAATATAGAGGGCCGTAATAAAACCGGCCTTGCCCACCGTCGTATAAAGAATGCCATACTGCTGTAAAAGACTGGCAAAGCAAAGCAGCAGCCCGCAGCAGATTCCTCCCTTTACCAGCTGCCAAGGCTCCCGTTCCTGCGCCTCTCCATGCTCCCTGTCCGTGCGCCTGCGAAACCCGATCACAGGCAATAAAACCAGTCCGCCGATCAAAAAGCGCGTCCCGTTAAAGGTGAGGGGGCCCATATACTCCATTCCCACACTCTGCGCCACAAAGGCCACGCCCCAGATGAGTGCAGCCAAAAACAATAGCAGGCTGCTTTTTACGGATGCTTTCTTTTGTCTATCCATTTCGTTTGTCCTACCTCCGGATCACTTTTGCCACAATTTCGGACACGATCTCCCGGATGGTCTTGTTTTCGCAGTCCACCGTCGCCTCCGCATACCGTTCATACAGCGGAACACGTTCGTCGTAAAGCTGCCGCAGGGTCTGCCCCTCCCGCAGGGTTACGCCGCGCTCCTTTAAATCGCCCAACCGTTCCTCTATGGCCTCATAAGACAGCTTGAGATACACCAGCGTACCGATCTCCCGCAGATGCTTCACCGCCTCCCGCCCGTAAATCACACTGCCCCCGGTGGCAATGACGGCATGCTTTACGGACAGGGCGGCATTGATCCTGTTCTCCGTCTGCCTAAAGCCGTCGTCTCCCATTTTGGCAATGATCTCATGCAAAAGCATCCCGGTCTGCTCCTGTATCACCAGATCGGAATCCACAAATTTCAGACCGGCATGCTTTGCCAAAACCACTCCCACCGTACTCTTTCCTGCCCCGGGCATCCCAATCAGTACAATGTTTTTCAACCTAACCTCCCTGCCCGCTTTAGCGGGCGTAAATTCACGGTTGAAAAACTGTCGCATATGGTTTTTTAACCTATTCTTCCCCCAGATAAGCGATGATTTCCACCTCGCAGAGCACATCCTTTGGAAGCTGTTTTACCGCCACGCAGCTTCTGGCCGGTTTCTCGGTAAAATATTTTGCGTACACTTCATTGAACGCGCCAAAATCCCCCATATCCGCCAAAAAGCAGGTGGTTTTCACCACATTCCCAAAGCTGCTTTTCGCCGCTTTGAGCACCTGCCCGATATTCTCCATCACCTGCACGGCCTGATCGGTGATCCCCTGCGCTTCCACATTGCCGCTTGCCGGGTTGATCGGAATCTGTCCCGAGGCAAACAAAAAGCCGCCTGCGGCCACTGCCTGGGAATAAGGGCCGATCGCTGCCGGCGCTTCCTCGGTAAATATTTTTTTCAACATATTGGTTTCCTCCTTTTTCCTGATTATAGCACGTCCCCTTTTGGCTGTCACTCTTCAAATGCAACCGTCACATAAAACCCTCGTTCATTCTCAATCACCGCCGTCACCATTCCCTCCCGGGCAAGCAGACGCTCCCGGAACGGGTAATTGCCGGACATGGCAAGCGCCGGGTCAACGGTATAATAGTAGTTGCTGGGCAGCACGCCCTCCGTCACATGTACCCGGTCCCCCTTCCGTAACAGGCCGGGACGTTCCATTTTAAATTCCATCGTTCTCATTCTGCATCTTCCCTTTTGGCGCAGCTTTGCGTCATGCATTGCGGTCCGGATACCCCTGAACCGTTACCCTCATTCCTCCATCCGGTAT
>CARDPF010000341.1 GCA_948960675.1 uncultured Eisenbergiella sp. | reverse complement strand
CCGACACGACGCTCTTCCGATCTGTGATTCGTTTGATACTTGTAGAATATCGCATTTTTCTTCTGTTTTCTACCAGAATATTGGCAAAAAGTAGTACTATCTTGATGGGGACGCATTTTGACAGTACAATAGGGAAAAGGGAAAGAAAAAGGCGGGAGGAATTTATTATGGAAAGATCCCAAAAGGCGGTTTTGCGGGAGGGTGTTGCGCACCACACAAAGGCAAGGCCGTACAGTATCCATAAAAGTATGTTTTCGGGGGAGGGGGAGCGCGCCCTGTATATGCACTGGCATCCGGAATTTGAGCTTTGTTATCTGGAAAGCGGCAGTCTGGAGTTTATGGTGGAGGACATTTGTTATCCCGTGCGGGAGGGGGAGGCAATTTTTGTGCCGCCGGGCCTGCTGCATTGGGCCAGGGGAGCGCAGGCCGGAAGCTTTTGGGCGTTGGTATTTTCGTCGGAGTTGGTGGTGGATCCGCTGCAGACGGCGGCGTTTGGCAAATATGTGCAGCCGATACTGCAGAATCCGGCGGGATTTTGCCTGCACCTGACCGGGGGGCAGCAATGGCAGCAGGAGGCGCTGGGGGATTTGGCGCGGATTTTTGCCGGGGCAGGGCAGCGGGAGGATTCGGAACTGCTGGTGACTGGACTTTTGCAGGTGATTTGGCACAATTTGTACCGCAACGGCTTTGCGCCGGTTTTGGGCGAGCGCTCTTTGGGGCGTTCTGCGCAGCGGCTGCAGGAGGCGGTGCGGATGATCCATGCCCATTATGGGGAGGAATTGACGCTCCAGGCGCTGGCCGACGCAGCCCATATGAGTGAAGGGCAGTTTTGCCGGTCGTTTAAGGAACTGACGGGGAATACACCGTTTTCCTATTTGAAAAGATACCGGCTTTTGCAAAGCTGTGTGTATCTTTCCGAGACGGATAAAAAAGTGAGTGAAATTTGTATGTTGTGCGGGTTTAACAATATCAGCTATTTCAACCGGGAATTTTTAAAAATGATCCGGGAAAAGCCCTCGGTCTATCGGGCGCAATGCAGGGAAAAACAACGATAAGAAAAAAGGAGGAGGCAAAATGGGGTGTCGGGTAAAATGTTCTAAAGGAACCGGTGCAGGGGATGTGATGGTTTTGGACTTTGCGGATAAGGAATTATCGGTTACAGACCCGGATCAGGATGCATTTTTGAGTGTGGAGGATGTGAGAAACCGTCTGACTGCCGAAAAATTCATCGGGTCGGATCAGGACGGGTATATTTGGAGGTTTGTGCTGCCAAAGGTAAAGCCGGATGAAAAGGGAGAGGTGCGCTATACCGACAGGATTTTGGGAACGCAGACGGAAGAGGTGTACCCGGCCAAAAAGCTCATCATCAATACGGAAAACGAAATCATCCTTACCAATGTGGATGCGGTCGGACGGCCCGATTTGATCGGGTTTGCCACGGATTACTTTAACAACGGGAAAGTAAGGGTAACGTGCCGCCTGCGGGATTACATGCAGGGGGATGGGGAAAAGAATGCCGGGAAGTTTCAGCCGGTGATGTTGACGGATGTGATTTCCACGCGGGAGGAGGACGATGTCAACTATAAATTTGTGTGTGTCTGCTGTGAGGATTCCGTGGTGGAGTTTCCGGTGGAGAGCCTTGGCTCTGTGGGAATCGTGATTAAGGCTGAACTGGACAATGAGATTATTTATAACAGTGCGGTGCATTGGGCAACAGGAGACCATGACCTGTACGGACGGGGAAGCGTCAACTGTATGAAAAGGGATGGGAAAACCTTTGACATTGTGGTGAAAAACCTGACCAAGGACACCAGCGTGGTTCCGGGAACGGCAATCCGCTACCAGAAGATTACAATTTATACGCAGGATCTTTTAAGCTGGTATGACGGTGATGCAGGCAGGGAGATTACGGTAGAAGAGTCGAGGGCGAATGCACAAAATCTGGTACGTCGGATGGCGCTGACGGCGGCCCCGGCTGCCGCAAAGGAGCAGATCACCATACCGATTGACAGTTATGACCCGGGGAAGATCGATCAGGGGGCACAAGTGAAATTTGGCTGCGGGAATTGGAGCAGAAGAAAGGTTGCGGAGGGAATTCTGGGATCTGTGAGCGTGTATATGTTTGTCTTTAAAACGGAGGCGGAAGCCAAAAAAGTGATCGGAAGATACAATTCTTTGACGGAGAGCAATCAGGCAAGATACTGGGGAAGGAGATAGGGATGGCGTTGATTCAAATTCATCATAGCAATGGAAGCCGGGAATCGTTGGCGCTGGATACAGATAAAAGGCTGGATGAGATCCGCAGGGTGCTGACAGAAAAAGGGCTGATGCAGGATACGGATTATTTTTTAAACGGAAGGACAAAAATCAACGGTGCTTCGGAGCCGGAGGTGGCATTGGAAGAACTGCTGGACGGGGAAAAGATCCTTTTCATAGGAAGCGGATACACGCTGGGGGAAAATACGACCTTTGAAGAGTTTATGGGACTGGGAAATGACGAAAAGATCGCTTTTTTCCACCAAAGCCAGATTACCCATGGCATTACCGTCTCCGGCGACGGATTCGTGCGGTCATTCCGGGACATGTATACGCTGCAGGAGCCGCCCCGGATGGCAAAGGAGACGGTGAATACAAAAATGGAATCCAGCTACGCTTTTTCTAAGGCAACAAGAAACATCAATCTGATGAGTTCGGACAAGGCGTCCGTTGCGTTTCATTCGCCTTATGTAAATGCGAGGGCTGAGTACGAACATGAAAAAGAAAAATCGGTTTCGGCGGCGAAGATAACGGAATATCTGCTGTCCAAATTTGTGATTTCGCAGGCAAGCTTCGAGATTGACCTTTCCCGTATTTCAGTCAATATGGACTTTTTTAACGAGGTGCATGCGGCAGTGTATTCCGATAAGCCGCCGCATCAAAAAACGGCGGAACTGGTGGCAGTTTTGAACCGCTGGGGGTTTTACATCCCGTTGGAATTTGCGATGGGCGGGGCTTTGTATACTTCGGATGAGAAACAGATTGCGGAATATAAGCAGACCGAGCGGGATAAAGAGAGTTTTTCCGCAGCTGCGGACGCGGCCTTTAGCGGGTTTGGCGGCGGCTTTGCTTATGGCGGATCGACGCAAGAGGAAGAGTCGGAACAGGAAAAAGAGGAATTTAAAAACCTGACGGTGAGCCAGATTGGGGGTACGCCGGGAAAAATCGAAAGCAAAACGGATTTTGCCGACAGCCTCAAAGATATGGCAGTCTGGGAGATGGTGGATATCCGGAAATTTTATCCGAGCATCATGCTGCTGCGCAATGTAAAAATCGACGGTAAGAAAACGTCGATTTTGAAGGATGTATTGGGACTTTTAAACGAAAACCATTATATTGAGATCGGAAGAGCGTCGTGTAGGGAAAGAGTGTAGATCTCGGTGGTC
>CARDPF010000340.1 GCA_948960675.1 uncultured Eisenbergiella sp. | reverse complement strand
CGCCGGAAGGCGCGGCAGGACAGTCCCCTTACAGTGCGGGCGGTTCTTGCGCATGGTGACATGCAAACGGTGGAATTTCCCATAACGCCGTTCCAGTCCAGACGGAAAACGCGGACTGTTTAAGCGCAGCGAGTTTTCCGCGTTTTCCGGCTGTTTGGACTGGAACGGCATTTTGGTGAAATTCCCCGTTTTGCATGTATACATGCGCAAGAACCGCCCGCACTGTAAGGGGACTGTCCTGCCGCGCCTTCCGGCGCGCTGCCTGGGCCCACGGCTAACCGAAATGTCATTGGCCTTGAACCGTAACACGGGCTGTTATAAAAGGCCTGCAAAAAAGAAAGATTGGGGGTTGTAAATTTTTCCCCCCTGTCATACAATGGATTTACGGTGTCTGCGCGGGCGTGCCTGCGCGTTTGGGGATCCTTTTTGCGGATGGTAAGAAGGAGGGGCCTTCCCGGAAAAAGGGATGGCCGGATGCTACCGATGAGACAAAAAAAGAATTTCATAGCGGCAGAAGCCGCTATTTTGATGGCGGCTGCGCTTTTTCTTGGCGGGTGTGCGGAAAAAGAGGCAGATGCTTTTGTATTTACGGAAAGTGGGAGTGTACGGGGAGCGGTTGAAAGCCTGCCGGGTATGGAAAGCGGTGGGCAGGATGGCATGCAGGCGGAGGGATGGTCCAAAACGGAGGAGACCTGTGCCGCCGCAGACGGGCAGCCCTGTACAGACACCATGGCAGTGGCAGGGACGAAAGAACCTGTGGGGAATACCGCAGGGGCGGACTCTGCCGGGACGGCCGGTCAGGTGGTTTATACGGTACACGTCTGCGGCGCGGTGGCCTGTCCCGGCGTTTATGAGTTGCCGGAGGGCAGCCGTGTGACGGATGCGGTGGAGGCCGGGGGCGGTTTTTTGGAGGAAGCGGATCCGGCGGCCTGTAACCTGGCGCAGCCTGTGACGGACGGCTGTCAAATCTATATTCCGACGAAAGAAGAGGGCAGCAGGCTGCAAAGACCGGCAGGCATAGGAGGGATCCGGCAGGAGGCTTTGGCAGAGAATGCCGGGGCGGATGACAAAAAGGTCAATTTAAATACAGCCGATTTGGCGGCCCTAAAAACGCTGCCGGGGATCGGGGACAGCCGTGCGGCGGCAATTCTTGCGTGGAGGCAGGAAAACGGTTTGTTTTCCTGCATAGAAGATATCATGAAAGTGAGCGGCATTAAGCAGGCCGCGTTTGAAAAGATCAGGGACCGGATTACCGTTTAGGGCCGCCGGGGGAGGGTAGCGTTCCTGACTGCAATGCCGCTTGTGCGGCGGAAGTGAGAGGAAAAATGGCGAAGAAAGTGCTTGTGGTGGATGATGAGAAGCTGATTGTCAAGGGAATCCGTTTCAGTTTGGAGCAGGACGGGATGGAAGTGACTTGTGCCTATGACGGGGAAGAGGCATTACAGCTGGCCCGGGAAAAGGAATTTGATATCATCCTGCTGGATATCATGATGCCCAAAATGAGCGGTACCGAAGTGTGTCAGCAGATCCGTGAATTTTCCAACGTGCCGGTGGTCATGCTGACTGCCAAGAGCGAGGATATGGACAAGATCATGGGGCTGGAGTACGGCGCGGACGATTACATCACCAAGCCCTTTAATATTCTGGAGGTGAAAGCGAGAATCAAGGCGATCATGCGCAGAACCTCTTCCCGGCCGGCAGGCAGGCAGGAGGGCAGCATCATTGAGAGCAGTGATATGCGCGTAGACTGCGACAGCCGCCGGGTGGCCATTGCGGGCAGGGAGGTGAACCTGACGGCCAAAGAGTTTGATGTGCTGGAGCTTTTGATCCGCAATCCCAACAAGGTGTACAGCCGGGAGAAGCTCTTGCAGTTGATTTGGGGCGCAGACTATCCCGGGGACGTCCGCACGGTGGATGTCCATATCCGCCGCCTTAGGGAGAAAATCGAGAGCAATCCCAGTGAACCCCGCTTTGTGCATACCAAATGGGGAATCGGATACTTTTTCCGCGCATGAGGATGGCGCAAGAGATGAGGGAGAACCGCTTTTTTAAGACATTGCCTTACAAGATTCCGATTCTTCGGAGCCTTGCAGCATATATTTTTGTACTGATGCTCATTATCGGGATCCTGCCCAGCATTATCATGCGGATGGGAATACTGCAAAGCTATGAGGAGCGTGCCGTGACGCTGCGGATATCGGATGTCACCACCCAGTACAAAATCATTGCCAACCATCTTTTAAATTACAATTATTTGCAGGACCCCTCGTCGGATGTCATCAATGCGGAACTGGAACAGATGTCGAATTTGTATGACGGACGTGTGCTGGTCATAAACTCCAATTTCCGGGTGGTGAAAGACACCTATGCCATCAGCGAGGGGCGCATCATGATTTCCGAGGAAGTGATCAAATGCTTCAAAGGGGAGAGTACGTCCCGGTATGATCCAAAAAGCGGCTATATCGAAATGACCATACCCATCACCGGGCCGCGTCCGGCGGACGGGGAGGAGGCCCTGGAGGTTCGGGGGGTTATTTTGGCCAGCGCGTCTACGGACAGCATTGTGACAACGATGGATATTTTGAGCCGCAAGGCGCTGATCATGGAAATCGTGATGGCGATTATCATCGTCGGCATTGTATTTTTCTTTTCACACATTTTAATACGGCCCTTCAACCGTATTACGCAGGCCATCCGGGAAGTGAAGGACGGGTATACGGACGAGCCGATTTCGGTTCCGGATTATATCGAGACGGAACATATTGTGGAAGCCTTTAACGAACTTTTGGGCCGGATGAAGGTGATCAACGATTCCCGGCAGGATTTTGTCGCAAACGTTTCCCACGAATTGAAAACCCCCATAACATCCGTCAAGGTTTTGGCGGATTCCTTAAACCAGCAGCCGGATGCCCCGGTGGAGTTATACCGGGAATTCATGCAGGATATTGCGGAGGAGATCGGGCGGGAAAACAAGATCATCAATGACCTTTTGTCCCTGGTGAAGCTGGATAAGACCGAGGCGGTGATGGAGATCAGCGAGGTGGATATCAATGCCTTCTTGGAGTCCACCTTAAAGAGGCTGCGTCCCATCGCAAGAAAGCGGGATGTGGAAGTGGTGCTGGAAAGTATCCGGCCTGTTACGGCACAGGTGGACGAGGTAAAGGTGTCGCAGATTTTCATGAATCTTGTGGAAAATGCCATCAAATATAATAAGGAACACGGGTGGGTGAAGGTGCTTTTGGATGCCGACCATCAGTTTTTTACGGTGGAAATTTCCGACTCCGGGATCGGGATCGGTCAGGAGGATTACGACCATATTTTTGAGCGGTTTTACCGGGTGGATAAATCCCATTCCCGGGAAATCGGCGGTACCGGATTGGGGCTTGCCATCACGCGAAATGCCGTGCTGCTGCACAGATCGGAAGAGCACACGTCTGAACTCCAGTCAC
>CARDPF010000339.1 GCA_948960675.1 uncultured Eisenbergiella sp. | reverse complement strand
TACTGCTTGTTGTCCGTCTCGCAATACTCAAAAGAACGGTTTTGCACCAACTCCGGATACAAGCCGCCGTCCGCAGCATGATTTAAATCCTCAAAAAACAATCCGAACAGATCACCCAGTTTTCTGCGCGTCTCTCCTTCGAAAACCGTTATTTTTTTCATCCATTCTCCTTTTCATATACAACCGGAAGCATGTATCCCACTTATACATCCGCCTGTTTCCTCCCCAGATAAACATCCGCTATCACCGAAGCCGCAAGCTTGGATCCTTCCTTGGAAGCATGCTTTCCGTCCCCGTCATATAGTTCCACCTCCGGATGCTCTTTGTGATATGCCCACCACATTTCCCCTACCGGGGCAAGCTCACAGCCGGTTTGCCGCTGCAGCTTTCGGTACGCCTCCGCCATCTGCGGCTGCGCTGCCTCCCCGTCCTCCCTGGTGGTCCATGTCATATAAAGAATCGGTCTGGCCCCGGCCTGCAAAACCCAATCCACCAATTCCCTGCCGCAGGCTTCCATCACGTCCAAATCCCCCATGGGGTGCGCCGTGTGCTGCAAAACCACCGCATCATAGTCCCCGTAGCGGATATTAAACCGCACCTCCGGTTCCTCCAAATGGAAATCCCATCCTTTGCCCCCGTGGGTCAGCATCGTAACGGCCGTTTCACACCCACTCTCCCTGCAGATATCCGCAAACAGCTTCGGCATATCGTTATAATACGTATGGCTGTTACCGATAAATAAAACCCTTCCTTTTGCCCGCATCTTATCCTCCCTATATTCTCTTCCATATCTCATACAAACCAATGAGCGCCGCCAAAAAGCACAAATTTCCCGTCGTAAAAATCCGGATATATGCCCCTTTGCGTGTCTCTTCGGCCTTTGCCACATATTTGTAGGAAATCAGGCTTGCCATGGAAGCAATCAGCGTCCCAAGGCCCCCCAGGTTCGCACCTACCAGCAGTCCTTCATAATTTTGTGTAAAACCGGAAAGCAGAAGGGCCGCCGGTACATTGCTGATCGCCTGACTGGCCAAAATCGCGGTATACACTTCCCGCCCCCCTACGGCTTCCTGCAAAAACCCCCGAAAAGCCGGAATCCGGCCAACATTCCCGATAAACACAAAAAAGCCCACAAAAGTAAGCAGCAGGGAATAATCCACCCGGGCAAATACCTTCCGGTCCGTCGCCCATACGGCAACCGCCACCACCACAAGCACCACCGGCCAGGCTAACACGCGCCCCACCGCAAGCAGGCAAAATACAAACAACAGCAGATAAACCGCCAAATCCCGGCCTGCCCCTTCTGCCAACTGTATTTGCCCCTGCCCCAAAAACGCTTGGTTTCCCTCCCATGCGTTTGGCCCCATCGTCCGGTTTTTCTTTCCCAGCACCACTCCCCAAACCGTCAGCAATGCCAGGGAAAACAGGGTATACGGCAGCATCAATGCCAACAAATCCCCTGCCGCCATCTGCGCTTTTCCGTACAGGTACAAATTCTGCGGATTGCCGATGGGCGTCAGCATGCTGCCCAGATTGGCGGCAATCGTCTGCATGACCACCACCGGCAGGCAAAGCCGCCTGCGCACCTTCTCCCCCAGCAGGTCCAACACCGTAAATGTAAAGGGCACGAACGTAAGCAGGGCAACGTCGTTGGTAATCAGCATACTGGAAAAAAAGCAAATCAGTACCAGAAACAGAACCAGGCCCACACTTCCTTTTACCCTTTGCAACAGCTTTTTGGCAACCCCAAAAAACACCCCGGTTTTCTGTAATCCTGCCATGACGCACATCAGGCAAAATAAAATCGCCAGCGTCCTATAATCAATATACCCTGCATACGCCCTGTCCGGCGGCGTCCCAAACGCCGACAGCACCGCCAAAAACAGGGCGGCGCAAAGCACGGCTTCCCTTTTGATAAATACTTTGATTTTTTTCATCCGTCCGCTCTTTTATAGAAACATTTCTTGTTACGATTCACGGCCTGTGGACCGGCAGTTTACATGTGGATGCCCAGTCAATGACCGCAATATCTTTTCCATCTATAACCGCCTGTCCGATATGATAATCGCCATGGGAATTGGCATATGTTAATTGACCGGTATCAATACAAAACCCGCTTATTTTTGTAAGATGCCGGATCTGCTCCTCCAAACGGGAAACCAGCCCGGTATCCCCCCTTTTCGTGCCGCCAAAAGATCAGATTCATACTGCCGCTTTTTAGACAAAACATTATCCTTTGCGAAAAAGTCCGCGCCAAAATTTACCGGCAATTCCTTGTAATTGCGCAGGGCCAACTGAATCTTGCCGAGCAGACGCGGCGATTCCTCCATAAACCAATCAGGCGCCTCATTTATTTGCAGCGTCATTCCCTTGATATATTCCTGAAGCGTCACAATGCAAGTGTCAGTCGTAACGGCATACCCTCCTTGATACGTTTTCAGGAAACGGGAAACCTTTAGGCCGTTACGCCGTAAAAAATCTACCACCTGTCCTTCCCTCTTTGCACCATCCATATAAAGCGGAAGGGATTTCAAAATATACGCATCGCCGTCTATCGTCACACGGTAAATTTCCGTTCCGAAATGGCTTTCCAACAGGTTAATACCGTCAACCTGCCTCCCATAAAATTTTTCGACTATTTGTCCGTAATCCATCACCAATGATCCCTTTTTCAAACCTACAGCCATTGGGATTTTGCACAGATCCGTGCGTAAATACAAAAGCCTGCATAAACGATTACCTGCAAACCCATTATAGTATCTTTTGCTTCTTTTTTCAACTTTATTTTCCTACCGGCTAAGGGACGGGACACAGGCGGCTTCCCGGCAACCGGCAGGGGGCGCATAGCCATTACAGGCTGCTGGCTTGCGGGCAGGGAAATCCCCAAAAAAGCAGATTGTCCCTACAACAGGGCACAAAACCGTACAAACGAAGTGCGTTTTTTGCGCCCTGTTGTGTTTAGGGACAGCCTGCTTTTTTGCGGTATTTCCCGCCCGCAAGCCTTGCAAGCCTGTAATGGCCATGCGCCCCCTGCCGGTTGCCGGGAAGCCGCCTGTGCCCCACCCCTCCTGCAAAATTGATTTCCGTGTTGTGCAGCTTTTTCCTATTGACAAAGGACTTCCCATGCTTTATGCTGTACTGGTACTACCAGTTGAAAAGGAGACACCCATGCGCTATTTACGCCAATTTGCCATCATCCTATTCCTATCGTTCCTCGGCGAACTGCTGCACCTGCTGATACCGCTCCCCGTTCCCGCAAGCGTCTATGGCCTGGCGCTTTTGTTTGCAGCCCTATGCTTGGGTATCGTAAAGGTCGCCCATGTCCGGGAAGCCGCCGGATTTTTGATTGAAATCATGCCGGTTCTATTCATTCCCGCTGCCGCCGGTCTGCTGGACGCCTGGGATATCTTAAAGCCCGTCTGGGTTCCTGTCCTTATCATTACGGTCGCTACCACCGTACTTGTCATGGCCG
>CARDPF010000338.1 GCA_948960675.1 uncultured Eisenbergiella sp. | reverse complement strand
TCCTCTCCATCGTCAACGTGGTGGGAAGTTCCATCGCCCGGGAATCCGACGCCGTCCTCTACACCTGGGCAGGCCCTGAGATTTCGGTTGCCACCACCAAGGCTTATAGCTGCCAGCTGGCGGTTTTTTACCTGCTGGCCATGAAATTTGCCAAGCTGCGCGCCGCAATCTCCCCCCAGCGTTTCCAGACGCTTTTGGATGCCCTGCGCCTTTTGCCCGACCAAATTGAGGGTCTTTTGTCCCAAAAGGAAAAAATCCAGTTCTTTGCCAACCATTACCTGGCCACCGAACACATTTTTTTCATGGGACGCGGCATTGATTATGCCCTCTCCATGGAAGGCTCCTTAAAGCTCAAGGAGATCTCTTATATCCATTCCGAAGCCTATGCGGCAGGGGAACTCAAACACGGAACCATCTCCCTCATGGAAGAAGGCACCCTTGTGGTAGCCGTCGCCACCCAGGATGCCCTCTACCCCAAAACCATCAGCAATATTGTGGAGGTTAAGACCCGCGGCGCCTTTGTCATGGGGCTCACCACCCTGCAGCACAAGGACATGGAAAACCATGCGGACTATGTTCTCTATGTACCCCAGACCGAAAGCTGTTTCATGGGTTCCCTGTCCATCATCCCCCTGCAGCTGTTCGCCTATTATGTGTCCCTGGGCAGAGGCCTGGATGTGGATAAACCCAGAAACCTGGCAAAATCCGTAACCGTGGAATAAAAAATGCCGCTGTTTTCTAAAAAAGTGTTCCGGACAGCTTTGTCCCAAAAGTGCAGCGCTGTCCGGATGAGCCCTCCGCATATTTGTTATCTCGGCCGCTTAATACCCCCTTTTCGCTTTAGCCCAAACCCATGCAAATAGATCTCCGGGACATTGATCCGGTTATCGGTGGTTTTCATCACAATCCCCAGATCTGCCAACACCTCCAGAATCTCCACATTTGTCTTACCCGGCAGTTTCGTCCTCTCTGCCTCAGGCCAGTTTTGCGGATCCAGATACCCCAAAAATTCCCCCGCCTCCATCAGCATGGTTTTTCCTTTTAACCGGACAATCAAATTTTGCAGCCACAAATATTCTTCCTGTGTCAATTCCTGTACACGGTCGGCAGACACCTTCGCTACCGCCCCCTGCAGCCTTGTGGGCAGCAATACTTTTTCTTCCTCCAAGACTGCCACATCATTTTTGAAATGCAACATTTCTTCCGCTGCAAGGGAAAAACATTTCAAAAAAGCCCTCGGCGCCATTTCCCCGTTCGCATCCTGAATATGGTTCGGAACCCATGGATAGCTGAATCCCCTCTTCGCGTCTTTTCCCATATACTGTCCGATCATCTTATTCACCAACAGTCGAAACGCCTCCGGCGAATCCTCCGGAATCCATCCCAATTCCTGATTCGTCTGGGGCCGGAGCAGGCCGGGCACGCTTTGCAAATAGGAATCCAGTTCCCGTATTCCCGTGTTGGCCATTCTTTTTACCAACAGCCGGTAAAGGGACGGTACATCCCAGCCCAATTCCAGCCGGTAGGCCCCCATTTTGGAAGCGTCCACGAATTGAAGCGCCTTGGCATGGTACAAATCGCTCCGCAAAAATATTTTTGCTTTTATGTTGGTATAACGGCTGTTATGCCGGTACCAGAAATCCAACAGGCTCCGGATATACCCAAACAGTTCTTCATAATTGCTGCAGACACGGTCCAATTCATCATAAACGATACATACGGATATGTCCCTTTGTTCCAAAACCGTATCCGTACGATCCAAAAAGCTTTCCCATTTTTCTTTCTGAAGATCTAACGCCTTCCACCATCTGGAGATTTCGCTGCTGTTTCTAAGCAAAACAGACTTCGTCCCTTCCCCAAAATATTCGTCCGCCAAGGCGCAGATATCTTTTTCGTTTTCAAATTTTCTCAAAAGTACCGAACAGATCAATCCTCCCCAGAAAGAAGTCAGGCTGTCCGGCTTTTCCGTTTTCAAAAAGTCGTCGCAGACGCTGGCGGTTGGAAAAGCCTTGGCCTGTGTCCCTTTTGCCATATACCCAACCAGAAATTCGCTTTCTTTCAGCCCTGTATACCGGCTTCTGTCCCGCTCGCTGAGAATATGGCGCAGCCCGCCGTAAGAGGTCAGGATCCTAAACAACTCCGTCTTTCCCTTTATTCCCGCGAGCAATGAGGAAAATAGCCATGCTTGCATGGATATTTGACAAATGCCACGGGGATCAAACACCCCGCTGCTCTGCAGCGTTGCAAGCTTGATACCCCGTTGCTTGCAGCGGGGTCTTTGATTTCTGCGCAGCCTGACTGTAACGCACAATCAAAAGCTCCACACTCATCACATCGTTCATCCTGCCGGTCTTTACCGCCTCGTCGGCCTCCACACAGGCCGTCAGCGCCTCCCGCAGTTCCTCCTTCGCAAACCGGGATGCCTGCGACACATACTTTTTGACGATAAAACCGTGCAAGCCTGTTTTTTCCCCAATGCGCTTATCGTCATACCCCTTTTTCTTCAATTCTTTCACCTGCAAGAGCAGGTTAAACTGCCTGCCGATTAAAAAAAGAATCCGCATGGGCGGTTCCTTTAGGGAAAGCAAATCGTAATAAAGCGCAAGCGCCCGTTCCTGCCTGCGCAGGGCAATGGCCTCCACCATGTCAAAAATCTGGTTGCTCACCTGACGGACACAAACCGCGTCGATATCGCTTTCCGTGATCCCCTCCCGCCCCAGCGTATAGCTAAACAGCTTTTCCAATTCCCGGCAGATATTTTCCATATCCGTTCCCACTTTTTGTAAAAAATACTGCAGGCCCTGTTCGGTGATCCGCTTTCCTTCCTTTTTGAGCAAAACCAGAATCCATTTTTTGAGAACCGCCTCATTCTGCCCGCCAAACTCCACCGCCCTGCCAATATCCTTGACCGTCTTATACATCCGGCTTCTTTTGTCCACCTCTGTCTCCACAAAGACAAAGCGCACACTGGATGCCGGTTCCTTCAAATACTCCGCCAGCTTCTCCTGCGGCTTTTTAAAAAATCCGCTGTTTTCCACGAAAATAACCCGCCATTCTGCCAAAAAAGGCATGGTTTCCGCCAGGTCAATCAATTCCAACGGATTGATGTTCTTTCCCTCAAAATAGTGGTAATTCATGGTATCCCCTGTGGGAACCAGCGCGCTGCGCAGTCTGTCCCGGTACTGCCTGCGCAGATAGGCCTCCTCCCCATATAAAAGATACGCCTGTTTGAAATTCCCGCTCTTGATATCATTTTGCAACTGCTGCACGGCCCTGCTCCCCTTCCCAAAATCCCCGCTTTCATAGTAATTATACCGGAAGCGCCCCAAAAAGTACAACTGTTATTTTCGACGATTTGCGCAATTCCGAATCGTTACTATTCACGGCCCGGGGGCCGCTCATAGTAACGATTCGGGTCGGCATTGCGAGTTTTGCTGTGCAAAAGCCGCCCCTCACGCCTGCATCATGTTCTCACGGAATGCGCAGTTTATGCGCATTCC
>CARDPF010000337.1 GCA_948960675.1 uncultured Eisenbergiella sp. | reverse complement strand
AATCAATTAATTTTGCAGGGGGCCGGGCACAGACAGCTTCCCGGCGGCGGACAGGGGGCGCATGGGCATGACAGGCTGCCGGCTTGCGGGCAGTCCGCTATCTTTTCACAGTTTCCAGATGTCCCGGTTATACTCGGCGATCGTCCTGTCGGAAGAGAAATATCCGGCTTTTGCGATATTGACCAGCATCATCTTTTGCCATTTTTCCCTGTCCTCAAAATCGGCCAGCATCCGGTCCTTGGTGCGGATATAATCCTCCAAATCCAGCAGGGTCATAAACCAGTCCTTCTCCAGCAATTCCCGGTGGAGACGTTCCAGGTTTTCCTTATGCCCTGCCTTCCCTGCAACAGGCCCGACGATGAAATCCACCGCCCTGCGGATGACGGGACTCTTTTTATAATACTGCTTTGACACGTAATCGCCCTTTTGGTAATGGCCGATGACCTGCTCGCTCTTTTCCCCGAAAATATAAATATTGTCGTCGCCCACCAGTTCATGAATCTCCACATTGGCGCCGTCGGAGGTTCCAAGCGTCACCGCCCCGTTTAACATGAATTTCATGTTACCGGTTCCGGACGCCTCTTTGGAAGCCAGGGAAATCTGCTCCGAGATGTCGCAGGCCGGAATCAGCTTTTCCGCATAGCTGACATTATAGTTTTCCACCATGACCACCTTCATATAATCCCGCACATCCGGATCGTGATTGACAATTTCCTGTAAAACCAAAAGAAGATGGATGATATCCTGCGCAATCACATAGGCGGGAGCGGCCTTTGCGCCGAACAAAAAGGTGATGGGCCGCGCCGGCTTTTTGCCGTCCTTTATCTCCAGGTATTTATGGATGATATAGAGCGCGTTCATCTGCTGCCGTTTGTACTCATGCAAACGCTTGACCTGAATGTCAAAAACGGAATCCGTACACAGCGCAATGCCTTCCTTTTCCCTGACATAAGCGGCCAGTTCCTTTTTCTTGTGCATCTTTACCGCTTCCAGCTTTTCCAAAAATTCCCTGTCCCCGGCAAATGCCAGCAGTTTTTCCAATTCCATGGCATCCCGCTGGTATCCATTCCCGATTTTTTCTTCAATCAATGCCGCCAGTTCCCTGTTGCAGGACAGCAGCCATCTGCGGAAGGTAATGCCGTTGGTCTTGTTGTTGAATTTCTCCGGATAAATCCGGTAAAAAGCATGCAGTTCCGTATTTTTTAAAATTTCGGTGTGGATAGCCGCCACGCCGTTTACGGAGAAGCCGTAATGGATATCCATATGGGCCATGCATACCCTGCCGTCCCCGTCAATGATCTGTACGGCCGGATCGCTGTACTTTGCCGCCACCCGGTCGGACAGTTCCTGTATAATCGGCACCAGCTGGGGCACTACCTTCTCCAAATAGGAAAGGGGCCATTTCTCCAGCGCCTCCGCCAGAATCGTATGGTTGGTGTAAGCACAGGTCTTGCCCACTACCCGGATCGCCTCCTCCATGGTAAACGCCTTATCATTTACCAAAATACGGATCAGTTCCGGAATGATCAGGGACGGATGGGTATCGTTGATCTGAATCACCGCATGCTCATACATTTTACGCAGGTCATGCTGCTTTTCCTTCATTTCCAGCAAAATCAGCTGTGCGGCATTGCTCACCATAAAATACTGCTGGTAAATCCTAAGAAGCTGTCCCGCCTCGTCAGAATCATCGGGATACAAAAACAGCGTCAGGTTTTTTGCAATATCGCCCTTATCAAACCGGATTCCCTCTTTTACAATGCTTTCGTCCACACTCTCTATGTCAAACAGGCGCAGCTTGTTTACCCCGTTTTCATATCCTATCACATCAATGTCATACAGGCGGGAAACCACTTTTTGCTCCCCAAAACAGACCTCAAAGCTTATGTCCGTCCGGTTCAGCCAGGAATTTTCCTCTATCCATTCGTTTTTCTCGGCACTTTGGCGCCGGTCCTTGAATACCTGCCGAAACAGGCCAAAATGATAATTCAGCCCAATCCCTTCCCCGGGCAGCCCGAGGGTGGCGATGGAATCCAGGAAACAGGCCGCCAGCCTTCCGAGCCCGCCGTTTCCAAGGGAGGGTTCCGGCTCCAATTCCTCAATACGGGACAGTTCCTTTCCCTTGCTTTTCAAAACCGCCTCCACCTTATCATAAATGTCCAGGTTAATCAGATTGTTGGACAACAGCTTCCCGATCAAAAATTCCGCGGAGATATAATACACTTTTTTCTCCCCGTCATTGGGTACCGTCGCATCCGTCAATCCCTTGACCAAATACAATAACGCCACATAAACTTCTTTGTCCGACGCTTCCTCCACGCTTTTTCCAAACAGTCGCTGGGTAAGGGACTCCAGTTCCTGTCCGACCCTCTGCTCCAATATTTCCCTCTGTATCGTCTCTTCCAGTCTCATTTTCCCAAAAACCTCCTGTTTTAACTGATAATATCCTGATATTTCAAACGCACAAGTTCATAGTCCGGTACAAGTTTCCTTCCCTTTTCCCCGTGCATCAAGCCGTATAACTCCTCCACCGCACGCACGGACATTCCGAAAAAGTCCTGCCGCACCGTATTCATCTGTTTCCCGGCATACCCCATCAGGGTAAGGCCGTCAAACCCGCACACCGGCCGGAATATATCCATATCCATCAGGGCGCGCATCGCGCCGATGGCCATCAAATCGGAACCGCAGACAAAAACATCCGCTTTGTCCGCATAGGCAAAAGTCAGTTCCCGCGCCTTCTTTTCGCTGAAATCCCCGTACACGATGGTGAGTTCCAGTCCCAAATCCTCCGCCAGCGCCCGGATCCCCTCAATCCTCGGCTCCGTCACAAAGGAATCTTTCTTACCCGCTATATATAATATCCGGGAGCAGTTTTCATTCTCCAAAATCGTTTTTTTCGCCACATCATACTGCGCCTGCTTTTGATCCAGACAGACACAGGAAATATTCTCGGCTTCTATGGCCGCCTCCATCACTACCACCTTAAATTGTCCGGAATCCACTACCTTCCTGCACAGATCGTCCCACCTGCCCATCCGGTATACTACAATGCCTTCCACACCCTGCGCTTTCAAATAGTTTATTACTTCTTCCGGATCTTTATCCTCCCACATGGAAGAAAACAGCGTAACCACATTCAGTTTCAGTTCCCGTGCCCTGTGAATGGCGCCGGCCAAATACTGCATCTCGATTTCATCCGCCGCCTGATACTTTTCCGTAAAGTTCAAAAAAATCGCAATCCTGCTGGACTGCTTGGAGGATAGGGCTGATGCCGCCGCGTTTGGCGTGAAATTTAATTCGCTCACCGCCTCATCCACCCGCTTTCTCATATCGGCGCTGACACCGGGATATCCGTTCATCACTTTGGATACCGTGGAAATCGCCACACCCGCTTTCCTTGCCACATCCTTAATGGAAGCCATCTCTCCTCCCCTGCCTGCCGCAAGCTCCGTAACCGTTTGGGCAAGCCTGACCTGTCATCAAACCCCGCCGGTTTT
>CARDPF010000336.1 GCA_948960675.1 uncultured Eisenbergiella sp. | reverse complement strand
CTATGTAGGACGCCGCCCCATTACATTATATCCGTTTTGAAATTGCAAAGGAGGATTCCCATGTCACAGAAAAAACATTTTGCCGGATTGGACGGTATCAGGGCCATTTTTTGTATCGGAATCGTACTCTACCATGTCCAATCCTCCTTCGATTCCGTATTTTCCCAGTGGTTGAATCCCGTATACCATTACGGCGGTTATTTCGGGAACTACGTTTTTTTTATCCTCAGCGGTATGCTGATCGCCTATCATTATAAAAAGCCGATCGCCGAAAAAAAATGCGGCTTTTGTGCTTTCATGGGCAGACGGATCCGGAAAATTTATCCCGTTTATTTTTTGTCCAACCTTTTCCTTTTGGTTTTTGGCTTTTTTGAATTCTCCCGTTCCCAAACCGCCGTTTCCTTTTTTATGCTTTCCAGCGCAGTGTTCCCGCCAAGTAAGCCCCCCTACAATTTTCCGGCCTGGTTCGTCTGTGTTTTGATGTTCTGTTACCTTTTTTACTATTTGATAAGCGCCCTTTCACGCCGCTATCCCAGGTTGTATTTGCCGGCCTGTACGCTTTTCCTGTTTTGGGGAATGCTTTTGGGAAAAAAAGACTGGAACGTGCCGTTAAATTACCGCACCTGCGGGGAAGGTTATATGAATTTCTTCCTCGGCACGCTTCTGGCTGAAATCCTTTTGCACGAAACGGTGCAAAAGAAAATTGTGATAACCGTCAACATCGTCCTTATCGGCGCGATTGCCGCCGTGTCATTCCGGTGCGGCTTTGCAGCCATGCCCGGCGATTTCAGGTGGGCCGTTTCGCTCCTGTGCGCCAGCCTGATCTGCCTTGCCATTTACGGCAGGTATCTGAGCCGGTTACTGTCGATTTGGCCCCTGCAGTTTGCCGGTAAGCGCAGCCTTTCCATCTACCTGTGGCACATACCGATGCTATTGGCATTTTTCTCCCTGGAAGACCGTCTGGGTATCCCTCCCATGCCCCAAAGCCTGCACCTTGCACTCTACTTCCTGCTTTTGCTGGCGGTATCCATGCTATCCTACCGCTTTCTTGAGAAATCCTGATGCCGCCCTGTCCGGCAGGATTTTCTGCCCGGGTACAAATCCTGCCGACAGGTTCCCCCGGACGGCCGCCCTCCCTTTAACCAAAGTCAAATCTGCTTGAGCCGCTGCACCCGTTCCAGCACATTCGCCTCAAATTCCTCCTCCGACAGGGCGGGATCCTTGGTCTGTTTCCAGACGGTACACGGAAGCAGGTCACACCCCCGGCAGTTTGCCAATTTATGCTTCTGCACCGAACAGCCATAAATCGGACAGGCTTTCCCTGCAGGCGCGTGGAACACTTTGCCTGCGGACGCATTACAGCCCTTGCACAGGGAACCGTAACAGCCACACGTCTCGCATTCCGTCCCACAGCAGCTTAAGCCCAGAATTTCCCGCTGCCGCTTTTTACTAAAGCTTTCCAGTACCAGGCGGTACGACTTGTCCAGCATATCTTTCAGCAGGTCATCCGGCACGTCCCCGTCCGGCTTCACGGAATTCCACCACTCCTTGTTCATATAGTAACCCGGAACGATATCCGGATATTGCTTGCGCAATACCTCCCCTTCCATAGACTCCAGCTTCAAGGTAATATAATACGGCTGATCGTCCCAATTTTGGCAAACCGCCGCAAACATTTTGTCCCCAATCCGGTAACGCACCCAGTTCCAGTCGGTCTGCACATCTTTGGTAACGCTTCGCTTGCGAAGCAGGTACCCGTCTATCCAAGGATATTTCATGTCCCCGTCCTCCTTTGTTTTTCCTAAGGATACCACCAAAAACATGACATCTATATGTCCTGTTTTACAAAAAAACCCGGACAGGACTGCATATCCGCTGCCCTGTCCATTTTTCCTAAGCCGATACAATACCCTTACGCCGCTTCATCCATACAAATGCCGCCACGCAGATGAGCACGGACAGCAGGGAACCTGCCGGGGCTGCAAGCCCCATGGGAAACAGCGTGTCCGCAAAAAAGCGGGACGCCAGATATGCCCCCGGCACGCGCACAAAGACAATGGAACAAAAATTATGTAAAAACGAAATGCCCGACATGCCGTAGGCGCAAAAATATCCGCTGAAACAAAAATGGGCGCCCGCGAAAATGCAGTCCCAAATATATCCCCGGATATACTGGCTCCCCAGCAAAACAGCTGCCGCATCATGGGTAAACAGTCCCACCGTCTGCCCTGCGCATGCCTGTACCAGCACAGACACCGCCAATCCGTAAAAGAATGTCAATGCCAAAGCATACCGCAGGGTCTGCTCTACCCTGTCGTGCCTGCCCGCCCCGATGTTCTGCGCACAAAGGGCCGAGACTGTGGAAAGCATGGCGGAGGGTACCAAAAAAACCACCCCGATCATTTTCTCCACAATTCCCACGGCGGCCGCGTCATGCAGTCCCCTGCGGTTGGCGATCACCGTTATGACAAGAAAGGCGATCTGGATAAACCCGTCCTGCATGGCCACTGGAATACCGATTCCCAGTATTTTCCCCATCACCTTTTTCTGCGGCCTGCAATGCTCTTTTTTCAACACGATCCCCGTCTTTGACAGACGCATCGCCGCCAATGCCGTCGCCACGCTGACGGCCTGTGCAAGGGTTGTCCCAAGGGCCGCGCCCACCGGGCCCAGATGTAAAATGCCGATAAAGACATAATCCAAAACAATGTTCACCACGCAGGCCACCGCGATAAAATATACCGGGCTTTTGGAATCCCCCAGTCCCCGGTAAACGGAACTGAGGATATTGTAGGCCGTAATAAACGGAATTCCCGCAAAGCAGACCGTCAGATACGCCACAGCGCCTGATACCGCCTCCGCCGGGGTGGAAACCAGGGCCACCACCGGCCTGACGCAAACCAAAAGCGATGCCGTCACCACTGCCGCCACAGCCATGAACAATACAGCGGTATTGCCCACGGCCTCACAGACCTTTTGCCCCTGCCCAGCGCCCACCTCCTGCCCGATCGTCACGGTGGAGCCCATGGCAAGGCCCACAATCATTACCGTCAGCATATGCATAACCTGACTGCCCACGGAGACCGCCGTGATCGCATCCACACCGCCAAACCGCCCGATGATGAACAAATCGGCCATACCGTACAGGGTCTGTAAAAAAGAAGAAAATAAATACGGCAGTGCGAACCGAAGCATATTGCGAAACACACTGCCGGAAGTCAGATTTTTTTCCACTGGTCTCTCCAAACTTTACCGCAGGATCCTCTGGATGTCGTTGAACAGGACAAACACCATCAGGATCATCAAAAGCACAAAACCCGCAAAATGGATGACGCCCTCCTTATCCGGCGGAATCGGTTTTCCCCGGAGCACTTCCAGAAGCAAAAACAACAGCCTGCCGCCGTCCAGCGCCGGCAGGGGCAAAAGATTCATGACCCCCAGGCTGACAGACAGCAGCATGGCCAGGTTCACCATGTTCATGAACACCAAAAGCACACCCCCC
>CARDPF010000335.1 GCA_948960675.1 uncultured Eisenbergiella sp. | reverse complement strand
CCTCGCGGAAGATCTTTTTGTGATTTGTAGATTTCAAGGGATGTTCCTCCTCCCATCTTCCTGTGTACCGCCTGCATGGACGAATGTCCCTGCGAAAATTGACGGACGAAATGACGTATCACCGGATTTTGGCCAGCGGGCCCATCCCTCACCCTGTTTGCACACAGGGCGTGTTCCTGACTGCCTGACATACATACCATCTTTCATGCCCGCCATAACCGTCTGCGGGCCTCTTCATATTTGCCAACGGTGGTTCCTAATCCTTCACAGGCCCTATCCAGCGTTACCCCGAAAAACTTCATGACATTTTCTATATCCTCCACTAAGCGTCTGGCTTCCCCATATGCAACGCCTTCCCCTCTCCCT
Source organism: uncultured Eisenbergiella sp. (assembly GCA_948960675.1). Taxonomy (GTDB): domain Bacteria; phylum Bacillota; class Clostridia; order Lachnospirales; family Lachnospiraceae; genus Gallintestinimicrobium. The sequence goes on along the minus strand of CARDPF010000335.1, from coordinate 3,154 downwards.
TCTTTTTTTCCCTGTCTAACATACTGGTCAAACAATTCGCACACGGTAATTTCATCCTCCTCCCTGATTTTATTCTCCTCCAGCCACTTTTCTGTGTCTCCAACATTTATATCTCCGGAAAGTATCCGGATCATTTTGATACAAGCGGCCTTATGCACAATCTTTCGCGCAGAACGGTAGCGGTTTCCCTGCGCAAGGTAATCCACTACAATCCGCATATCGCTCCGGAACCTTTTCCGAACCTTTTTTGACAAATACCGCATCTCAAATACATCATCCGTACGTGTCCATCCGCCAGTTCATATTTTCCCAAATCCTCATATTGGCTGCGCAGTGTATCCCTCCCCTGATAAATGGTTTCCGTCGGGCCTGCCAGCAGTGCTTGAAACTGTGACACCTGCTGCCCCTGATAAAGCAATGCATTGATTGTATCGGCTGCCACATCCGGAAATGCCAAAAACTCTTTCTCCACGATATCCTTTTTCTCCCCGTTTTTCCCCATCGACCTCCTTTGCGCACCAACAATGGCGCATACCGATATGAACAAGGAAGGCGACAGCCCGGATTGTGAATACCGGCGGCGGTTGCAAAAGCGCGCCAGCGCGTAGCAACCGGCTTTCATGCGTGGTGGCGCACCAACAATGGCACATGCCCGTTTGCTTATATAGAATAATGCTTTTCTGGAAATTAAGTATAAGACTCCTGAACCGGCCCCACTCTGGTTTCCGGTAAATGACAAGAAAGATTCTACAGATTATATTTCCCATATACTCAATTCGATGTTAATATCCTAACACATCCCCCATTTTTTTTCAACCGATTTTTATTTTTTTCTGAAATCACTGTTACAGCTTAGCCAAAAAACGCGGACTGTTTGAGCGCAGCGGGTTTTCCGCGTTTTTTGGCTGTTTGGACTGGAGCGGCATTTTGGCGAAATTCCCCGTTTTGCATGTATACATACGTAAGGAACTGCCCGCACTGTAAGGGGCTGTCCTGTCGCTGCCACGCCTGCCGGCGTACCGCCAAAGCCCATGGCTAAACAAAATGACATTGCAGGCCAAACTGTTGCCAATCACTTCAGCCTGTTAAGATTTCCGTGACTTTTTTCAAAAAACCCTTGCAAAATATCGCATATGAGGTTATAATACCATTTGTTGAGGTTCCGCTGGAATAGCGCAGTTGGTAGCGCAACTGATTCGTAATCAGTAGGTCGAGGGTTCGAGTCCCTTTTCCAGCTCTCATACAAGGGGGAAGCGGCTGATGCATCATCATGTCGCTTTTTGCTTGTCACCGCACTTTTGCATGGCAACGTGCAAAAGTGCATGCAGTCTGCGGCCATAAGGCTGCACATTATGGGAAGGAGAAGAATCATATGAAAGCTTACAAAGACCGGAGCTACGAAGAACTTTTGTCGCTCAAAACACAGTTGGAAGCGAAATACAAAGAATTCCAGGAAATGGGACTCAAATTGGACATGTCCCGCGGTAAGCCAAGCGCCGAGCAGCTGGACCTCTCCATGGGGATGATGGATGTCTTAGACTGCTTTACGGACTTAAAATGCGAAGCCGGCATTGACTGCCGCAACTATGGCGTAATCGACGGCGTGCCGGAAGCAAAGCGGCTGCTGGGGGAACTGATCGAGGTGCCTGCGGAGCATATCATCATCTACGGCAATTCCAGCCTAAACGTCATGTTCGACACAGTCAGCCACGCCTATACCCACGGTGTGATGGGCATGACGCCCTGGTGCCGGCTGGACAAGGTTAAATTCCTCTGTCCCGTGCCAGGCTATGACCGCCATTTCTCCATCACGGAATATTTCGGAATCGAAATGATCAATGTCCCCATGTCCCCCGAAGGCCCCGATATGGATATAGTGGAAAACCTGGTGCGCACGGACGACGCCATCAAGGGTATTTGGTGCGTTCCCAAATATTCCAATCCCCAGGGCTATACGTACTCGGACGAAACGGTCCGCCGGTTTGCCCGTCTTAAGCCTGCCGCAAAAGATTTCCGCATTTTCTGGGACAATGCCTACAATGTGCACCATCTTTACAATGACCAAAAAGACGTGATTTTGGAACTGCTTTCCGAATGTGAGAAAGCAGGGAATCCGGACATGGTATATAAGTTCAGTTCCACCAGTAAAATCACATTCCCCGGCTCCGGCGTCGCGGCAATTTCCGCCTCTGAAGCCAACCTAAACGATCTGCGCAACCACTTAAAAGTCCAAACCATCGGGCACGACAAGCTAAACCAGCTGCGCCATGTGCGGTATTTTAAGAACATTCACGGAATGGAAAAGCAAATGGAAAAGCATGCGGCCATCATGCGGCCGAAATTTGAGGCCGTGCTGCAGATTCTGGAGGAAGAACTGGGTGGGCTTTCCATCGGTTCCTGGACAAAGCCCCACGGTGGCTATTTCATTTCCTTCGACGCCATGGACGGCTGTGCCAAGGCGATCGTAGCCATGGCAAAGGATGCCGGTGTAGTAATGACCGGTGCAGGAGCCACTTACCCTTACGGGAAAGACCCCCATGATTCCAACATCCGAATCGCCCCCTCCTTTCCTCCCATTGATGAACTGATTCAGGCAACCAGACTGTTCGTTCTTTGCGTCAAGCTGGTCAGCATAAACAAACTGCTGCAAAAAATGTGACGGTTCCAATCACAAAAAACAAATTCCAGACAGGCAGCGGCGATAAATCGTTTGCGCTGCCGCAATTTCCGGTAACAGTAAAAAGCCGGTTATGCATACAAACATTACAGTTTGGGTCATAACCGGCTTTTGCAGCCTACTGCATATGCACATCCACCTGCGGAAATGGAATGCGGATTTCTTCCTCGTCAAAGGCATATTTGATATTTTCCAGCATCTCGCACCTTGCCTGCCAGAAATTTTCCTTTTTTGCCCAAAAACGAATGCCCAGCACTACACTGCTGTCCCCCAGATTGTCGATAAACACAGACACATCCCGTTCTTTTGAAACAAAAGGATGTTCCCCTGCCAGCCGCTGCACCACGGCCCTGGCCTTGCGCACGTCCGAATCATAGGAAATTCCAACCGACAGGTCAATCCTTCTCTCATCCTCCTGTGTCACATTGGTCAGGCTGCTGTTTGCAAGCGTCCCGTTGGGAATCAAAATCATTTTAT
>CARDPF010000334.1:3076-3521 GCA_948960675.1 uncultured Eisenbergiella sp. | reverse complement strand
GCCGTTTCTATCGTCGTTGCCGCATTTTAGCCGTTTTTTGGAAAACGCGGCCCTGTGCGACCATGTAAACAGCGTCTATCCTTCCGTGACCTATCCGGCGCACACGTCGATTGTCACCGGGAGAATGCCCAAAAACCATGGGATTGTCAATAATACAAAGCTGCAGCCGGGGCGGGAAAGGCCGGATTGGTTTTATAAAAGGAAATACATCGGCTCCACCACGCTGTATGACGAGGCAAAAAAGAGGGGGCTGCGGACGGCGGCGCTTTTGTGGCCTGTGACCGGCGGTGGCAAAATCGACTATGCGGTTCCGGAAATTATGGTGGCGAGGCGGTGGCAGAATCAGGTTTTATTAAATGCCGTAAACGGGCCCCTGGGCTATCAGCTGGAGATAAACGCAAAGTTCGGACATTTGCGGGACGGCATCCGCCAGCCGGCCCTGGAT
>CARDPF010000334.1:0-3066 GCA_948960675.1 uncultured Eisenbergiella sp. | reverse complement strand
TTATACAGGCCGCCGCCCTCTATACCATGGAAAAGTACAGGCCGGAGTTGTTTCTTCTGCATTTGACCGATGTGGATGCCGCCCGGCACAGGTACGGCGTACACCACAAAGAAGTGGAGGCGGCCCTGGAGCGCCATGACAGAAGGCTGGGGGAAATTATGGACAAGCTGGCCGGTACCGGAAACATGGAGGAGACCAGTATTTTCCTGCTGGGGGATCATTACCAAAAAGATGCAGGGAAAATTGCATATTTGAATTATTTCCTGCATCAAGAAGGGCTGCTGCAGGTAAAAAACGGCCATATCTCTGCATGGCTGGCTGTAGCCAAGTCCTGTGACGGCAGCTGTTATGTGTACCTGCACAAAAAACTGCGGGGGGATTTGGCGCTGCAAAAGCGGGTGCGGGGACTTCTGGAGGGACTGCAAAAACGCGAGGACTATGGCATCGGGCAGCTTTACGGCGCACAGGAGGCTGCCGCCCTGGGCGCGGATCCCGACTGTTTTTTGATGGCGGAGGCCAGGGAGGGCTGGGTATTTTTGGATGGCTTTGGCCAACCGGCCCGGCGCGTGGAAGAGGAAAAGGAGCATTGGATACGGGGAACCCACGGATACCTGCCACGCGGACAAGCCTATCAGACCTTTTTTGCGGCAAAGGGCTGCGGCATCCGGACAGGCAGGGTGGAAAAAGAAATCGCCCTCTGGGACGAGGGCGTAACCATTGCAGCACTGATGGGGCTGGATTTGGGCAATACAGACGGACAGGTGATCCGGGAGATTGTACTATGAAAGCCCCGCCCGGCAGCCGGGCATATGGGCAAGCTTGCTTGCACAGATGCCCGGATATCGGGCGGGCAAGCCGACATGAGCAAGTAGGGCGGCAGCCCGGATTGTGAATGTCGGGGGCGGTTGCGTGAGCGCGCCAGCGCGTAGCAACCGGCTTTCATATGTGGTGGCGCGCCAATAATGGTGCAAGCCGATTTCCGCCCGGCAGCCGGGCATATGGGCAAGCCGACATGAGCAAGTAGGGCGGCAGCCCGGATTGTGAATGTCGGGGGCGGTTGCGTGAGCGCGCCAGCGCGTAGCAACCGGCTTTCATGCGTGGTGGCGCGCCAATAATGGTGCAAGCCGGTTTAGAAAAGCTTCGCGGTTAAATATGCATAGACTTCCTCGCTGCATCTTTGCCAGTTGCCGCAGACGGAGGCGGCAAGTTCCTCGGTCGGTACGGTAAGGCGGATGGTTATCAGGTTTACCTCCTTGTCCGAGGCGGTGAGTTCCGCTTCAAATTCGCCGTTGACGGTTCGGTAATAGTTGCTTTGTATGGAGGACTCGTCCCGCATTTCCAGCTCGTGCTTTTCCAGATATTCCCGTATTTCTTCCTTGATGGCATCGCTGATCCGGTTTTCAAAATAGGAGAGGGTTTTGCGCCCCTCTGCGGTGATCTGCAGCTGGGTACGGTTGGCCAGGGATTTTGAGAGGATAAGTCCCGTCTCGCTTAATTCGCTGACCGCCTGTTGCAGGGTAAGGAACCCGGTATATTCTTTTTCCAAGACAAGGTCGCTGATCTGGGCGATGGAAATCGGGAAAGAAACCCTGTCGAGAATGTAGAGGATGATCAGCTTATAAAGAGTCATGGGCTCCTGATTCATGGTCTGCCTCCCACTCAACGGATGTGGTCTTTGACGGCCTGCGAGACGGCCATGGCCACGCGCGGGTCAAAGGGTTGCGGGAGAATGTTGTCCGCGTGCAGGGCATCCTCCGGTACCAGGCCGGCGATGGCGGCGGCGGCGGCCAGCTTCATTTCCTCCGTGATCTGTCGTGCACGCCCTTCCAGTGCGCCTTTGAAAATGCCGGGGAAAGCGACCACGTTGTTGACCTGGTTGGGAAAGTCGCTGCGCCCGGTGCCAACGACCTTAGCTCCTGCCTTTTTGGCCAGATCCGGCATAATTTCGGGGACAGGGTTTGCCATGGCAAACAAAATCGCGTCCCGGTTCATGGACGCCACCATTTGGGGGGTGACGATGCCGGGGGCGGAAACGCCGATAAAAATATCCGCACCTTCCATGGCGTCTGCAAGGGAGCCTGCCTTTTGGGAGCGGTTGGTGCATTGGGCCATTTTGGCCTGCATCCAGTTCAGGTTTTGGTCACCGGCCCGCAAAATACCGGCCTTGTCGCAAAGCAGGATATCGCAAAAGCCGTAGGTCAAAAGCAGTCTGGTGATGGCAACGCCTGCGCTGCCTGCCCCGTTTACGACCACACGGCAGGTTTCCTTCTTCTTGCCCACGACCTTGAGCGCATTGATGACACCGGCCAGTACGACGATGGCAGTGCCGTGTTGGTCGTCGTGAAAAACCGGTATGTCCAGTTTTTCCTGCAGGCGCTGTTCGATTTCAAAGCAGCGGGGGGCGCTGATGTCTTCCAGATTGATGCCCCCAAAGCCTGGGGCAAGCCAGGTGACGGCCTGAATGATCTCTTCGGTATTCTGGGTATCCAGACAGATTGGTACAGCGTTTACGCCGCCGAATTCTTTAAAAAGGACGGCCTTGCCTTCCATGACGGGCATGGCGGCTTCGGGTCCGATGTTGCCCAGGCCCAAAACGGCGGAGCCGTCGGAGACGACGGCCACGGTGTTGGCTTTCATGGTGTAGGTATAGGCTTTGGATGTATCCTGCGCGATGGCTTTGCACGGTTCCGCCACGCCGGGCGTGTAAACCAATGCAAGATCCTCGCGGGTTTTTACCGGGCATTTGGAGACGGTTTCAAGTTTACCGGCCAACTCTTCATGCAATTCCAATGCTTTTTCCTGATTTGTCATGTATGATTCCTTCTTTCTATAGGGTACACGCTTTATGGCACCTGTATATCATATAATATTTGTATTTCCGAATCAAGTGGCAAAATGGAATAAAATTGCCCGTGCATGGAACCTATGTTACTATATGTCACTTAGTTAAGCCACGGGCTTGGGGGGGCGTGCCGATAGGCGGGGAAGGCGGAGCCTTTTGCAGGCCGGATACCCCTGCCGGGCGGACGGTTTCTTACGCATGCATACATGCAAAACGGGGAATTT
>CARDPF010000333.1 GCA_948960675.1 uncultured Eisenbergiella sp. | reverse complement strand
GCCGTTCCTTCCCCCGCTCCCTGCACCAAAACTTCCAATTGCACTCCAGACTGCGCTTTGGCAAACATATAAAAGCAATACTTCTCCCCGGCCTCCTGCGCGATCCCCCCAAACCCTATATTCTCCAGAACGCCCCCGGGCCCAAAATCCACACAAAGGGACGCCTGCCTGTGTGCGTTCAGCGTATCTTCCCGGTCCAGCTGCATCTTTGCATCCTTTGTGTACCAGGCGGGAACCGGCGTTTTGACAATCCCGTTCTCCCGCACCCAGAGGGAGAGCCCTTCCCCTCCGTTAAATTCATCCCGCCACCCGGCATCCGTCTCAAAAGCGTAACCGTCCTGCACGGACGTACAGCCTGCCGGAAGCAGGGAATCCTCAAAACTTCTGTTGCGGATGCATTCCGGATAAAGCCCCCCGTCCACCGCCCGGTTAATGTCCTCCAAAAATATACCGTACAGGTTCGGCGCCGTCTTCGTGATTTTCTCCCGGGTTTGAATCGCCAGTTTCCCCATTATTTACCCCATTTCTGTGCTGCTTCGCTGCCCAGATCCATGGATGGCTTTGCAGCTTGCAGGCACAAATCCCGCAGTATTTTAGTTGTTGTAAATCGTTTTACTTCTTATATTTCGATATTATTCCTTTTCCCCTAATATGTCAACGCTTATTTTCCATATAATATACATTTTGTTTGATATATACAATATTTTTCTCTAATATTTGTTCTATTTTCACTATTATACTTTTCATTTTCTGCTTATACTATTGGGAACCATTCGTAAAACATATTTTCTCTTATGTCCCCTATCGCCAGATCCAGCAAGGTCAAATCTAAGCCTAAAACCTTATAAAATAAACTTTTTCCTGCTTCGTCTGCAGGAAAGCGCAAAATCAGGTAAAACGAATAACCATCCAATGCGCCGCCCGGGCGCAGACAAAGAAGGCCCCGGCATAAGCCGGAGCCTTCTAGTACAACGAAAATTAAGTTTCTGGTACATTGACGCAGAATGATTGTTTCAGATGCAAGGCGGAGGAAAGAGTCGTAGCGGTGGCTACGGCGATTGACGACAACGACGCAGATGAACAATCAGGCAAGTCAAGGTGTCAGTTACTTAATTTTCGTTGTACCAGTTGACCCACACCAATTATTCCGCAAACGAACAATATCTGTCGTATGCCTGCTGATACACATTGACCAGTTCTTCCACGCCTGCAGCCTTTAGATCCTCCTTAAAGGTGTCCCAGCCTGCATCGTCCGTCCCATTCATGACCGCCTCCATCTGATAAGCGTTCACAATATTGGCGATGGTTCCGTAAATCTGGGACAGCTTATTGTTTTCCTCCAGCGTCAGCATCATCTTGGGAACCGATTGGATTTCTGCCAGACATTCTTCTTTGCCGTTCGCCTTTTGTCCTTCCAAAATGGGAACGGCATCCCATGTATAATCCGCATATTTGTCATAATACTCATTTAACACCACCAGCGACCCGCGGCAGGGGGATGTATTGCTCCTTTGTTCACTAAAATACTGCCAGCCATTTTGCAGGATGATTTCCCCGTTTTCATCCAGGTTAAAGTGCAGCACACCGTCGTCCCCTTTTATATACGTATAACCGATCGCGCCCCAGTTTAGGGTGATGGAAATTTCGGGATCCATGCAATAATTGACCAGTGCCGCCACTACTTCCGGATATTCGCACTTATCGGTAATGGCCACCATGGAAGTATCCTGCATTTCCGAAAAGTTCACGACGCCCCCGCACTTTCCTTCCGGGCCGGTCAGACGGGGAATGGGCACATACTGTTCCCTTACGCTCACATCCACCAGATTGTCCCTGGGCGTCCAACACTGGAACGCGCCCACCACCGCCTCGGGCTGTGCAAGCTTATTGATATAAAGGGGAACCCCAGTCCCGGAGGGGGCAAAGGAATCCGGATCCAACAGTCCCTGTTCATACATACCATGGAAAAAGTCACAGGTCTTGCGGAAAGCTTCATCGGTTGCCGCAAAAGTAATTTTACCGTCCAAAAGCCGCAGGTGATCCGCCATCGGGTTTCCGGAACAGATGGAATCCGCCAGGCCAAAAGCGCCTGTAAAGAAATAGAAGGAATCATAGGAGCCAAATAACCCGCTGTTTCCAAATTCCAGGGCATAGGGAATCTCGTCCGCAATCCCGTTTCCGTTTAAATCCCCCGCCTCCTTGAAAGCCCGCAGGCAGTCCACGAACTCATCGACCGTGGCCGGTATCTCTTTTCCCACCTGTTCCAGCCAGGCCTTATTGATCATAAAAGGGCCCGGTGTCCGGACAAGCCCGAACATTTCTTCCACATACGGGAAACCATAGCTGTGCCCGTTGGGCATAGTGGAACCCTGCCGGTATTCCGGATGCTGCCCAAAGATCGCCGCCAGCTTAGGCGCATACCGGTCAATCAGTTCCTCCGTGGGGACAAAAACATCCTGGTCCGAATACTGTACCGCCATATCGCTGCTGATCCCGTTCCAAAAAACATCCGGGTATTCGCCGCTGGTCAGCATCAGGTTGATCTTTTCCACCGAACCGTCCGCCGGAATTTCCTGCCACTCAATGGGTATCCCCGTCTCTTCCACAATCTTTTTCGTCATTTCCTTTTCTGCTGTGGGAACGGTACTCTCTGCGCCGACTACAACCGCGATTTTGATCGGCTGCATTTTAGAAGGATCTTTGACAATCGGAAGCGTCCCGTCCAGGTTAAAATTATCCAGCCTCCCGCCTTCCGAGGCGTCCGCTAAATCCCCAGCGCCCGCTCCCTGCCTTTCCCCTGTTGTGCCGGATGCAGCATTCTTACCGCAGCCCGCCGAAACACACACACATGCGCAAAGCATGCAAGCCAACATTTTTTTCCATTTTTTCATACTTTACCTCATTTCTGCGCTGCTTTGTTACGCAGACACAAATCGCAATTGAAACTTTTCATCTTCAATCTTACTCTTTTTTCAGCCTTTAACGGCCCCCATCAGCACCCCTTTTGCAAAATATTTTTGTACAAACGGATAGACCGCCAAAAGCGGCAACGCGGATACGACGATAATCGCGTATTTTAACTGCTCCGCCATTTTCATCCTCTGCGCCACCTCCGTGCCGCCGGATGTCAGCGCCGAGGTCTGGTTTGAGAGCACCAGATTCCGTAAAATCACCTGCAGCGGCATTTTGTCCTGCGTCCCCATGAACATCAGGGCATTCATGAAAGAATTCCAGATGGAGGTCGCGTAAAAAAGGACCATGACCGCCATGATGGTGGAGGACAGTGGAAGGACAATCCTAAAAAAGAAATCAAAGTCGTCACTCCCGTCAATCTTGGACGCATCATAGAGTTCGTCCGGAATATTGGACTCAAAAAACGAACGGCAGACAATCAAATTGTATACGGACACGGCAGAGGGCAGTATCATCGCCCAGACCGTATCATAAATTCCCACCGCATTGATAATCAAATACAGATCGGAAGAGCGTCGTGTAGGGAAAGAGTGTAGATCTCGGTGGTC
>CARDPF010000332.1 GCA_948960675.1 uncultured Eisenbergiella sp. | reverse complement strand
ATAACGCTGCCGTTTACCACGTCGCCTTCCACCACAGCCTTCCTAAGCCCTCCAAGCGTCAGGTTTTCCAATTCCTCAAAGGTCGCCCCTTCCTGCTCTTTTTGAAGATACGCCTTTGTCATCTGATTGCGGATGGCACGCACCGGATGACCGGTAGTACGTCCGGTCACACGGGTATCAATATCTCTTGCCTTGAGGATACATTTTTTATAATTATTATGAACCTGAGATTCCTTTGCCACGATAAACCGGGTTCCCATCTGCACCCCCTGTGCTCCCAGCATCAATGCCGCTGCAATCCCTCTGCCGTCCCCGATTCCTCCCGCTGCCACAACCGGTATCTCCACGGCATCCACAACCTGCGGAACCAGCGCCATCGTCGTACTCTCCCCGACATGTCCCCCGGATTCCATGCCTTCCGCCACGACCGCGTCTGCACCGCACCGCTCCATCCTCCGGGCGAGCGCCACGGAGGCGACCACGGGAATCACCCTGATACCTGCCTCTTTCCACATCTGCATGTATTTTTCCGGGGAGCCTGCACCGGTCGTCACCACCGGCACCTCTTCCTCTGCCATGATCTTTGCCACCTCGTCCGCATAGGGGCTCATAAGCATAATATTCACGCCAAATGGCTTTTTCGTCAATTCTTTGGCCCTGCGCACCTGCTCCCTCACCCAATCCCCGGGAGCGCTTGCCGCCCCGATCAGCCCCAGGCCGCCGGCCTCTGACACGGCCGACGCCAGATGGTATTCTGCCACCCATGCCATACCGCCCTGAATGATCGGATATTCTATCCCTAAAAGCTCTGTCAATCTTGTCTTCATTGTCCAAACCTCTTTTTCTTCTGAAACAGTCTCCCGGATTCCTCTCTGAAAATCGGCCGCCATAGAAGCAGCGCGCTTTCCGGGAATTTTTATTTATGTTCTTCGATATAATCTCTAACATCCCCGATGGTTTTGACAGTTTCCAAATCTTCTGTAGGGATCTTTACGCCGAATTTGTCCTCAAGCTCCATAACCATCTCGAATAAGTCCAACGAATCTGCGTTCAAATCCTCTGAAAATGAAGTTTCCTCTGTCAGTTCCTCCAGATCTGCCCCCAGTGACTCTGCTACTAATGCTTTAATCTCTTCCAACATGTTTTTTCCTTCCTTTCACAATATGAATTACCATTCCAAAACTGAAGCCCCCCAGGACAGCCCCGCGCCAAAACCAGCCAGCACGATCGTCTGTCCCCGCCTTAATCTCCCGTCCCGGTGCATTTCATCCAGCAGGATCGGGATGCTGGCCGATGAGGTATTACCGTACTCCTGAAGATTCAGGGGAAATTTTCCTGCATCCGCATGAAGGCGTTTTGCCACGGATTCAACGATCCTTTTGTTTGCCTGATGAAGTATAAAGTAATCAATCTGCCCACATTCTGTCCCGCCAAGCGTCAACACTTCCTGTATGGCCTCCGGCACTTTTTTCACGGCAAACTGAAATACTTCCCGCCCGTTCATTTGGATATATCCGTTCTGTGCCCCCGCAGGTTTTTCCGGGAGATCCGCCGTCCCATGGCATCTCTGCGGAAGTTCCCCTGAATGGAGGCTTTGCAGGGTAAGCGCCCCTCCTGCCGCCCCGTCGGAATGCATGACCGACACAGGCGGTTCTCCCGGCGCTGAGCGCAGCACCGCCGCGCCTGCACCGTCCCCGAACAGGATACAGGTTCCCCGGTCCTCCCAGTCCACCATATGGGACAAGCTCTCTGAGCCGATCAACAGGATTGTCCTGCACAATCCTGACGCGATATACGCCTGAGCTGTATTATATGCGAACATAAATCCCGTACAGGCCGCATTCAGGTCAAAGCAGGCTGCATTCACTGCCCCAAGCCTTTTCTGTACTTCGCACGCTGCGCAGGGAAGCAGGACCTCTGAAGTAAATGTGCAAACGATCAGCAGTTCTACCTCCTCTGCACTCACATTCCCGTTTTCCAACGCCCTTCTCGCCGCAGAAACGGCCATAGACACGGTGGTTTCTTCCCTGACGATATGCCGCCTCACCACGCCGGTGCGCTCCCGGATCCATGCGTCACTCGTGTCTACCATCCGGGACAGCTCCTCATTATCCAGAACTTGCTCCGGCACACAGGAGCCGGTTCCACATATCTTCCCTTTCATCCTTTTTCTCCAATCCCCGGTTTATCTTTCTAATCAAACTATTTTAATATAAAATAATTTGATTTTAAAAGTATATATGCATATATAAAATCTGTCAATACCAGAATCAAAAAAATTTGATTTTTATATACTTTATCGGACAAAGTCCGCCTGCCCCGCAGGAGCCTGGATTACGAGATGCCCTTGGGGGCAAAAAAAGAGACGCACTACTCACATGCGTCTCCCCGTTCATTTACCAGCCGATATCCCACCGACTCCACCCGGCGTGCAAGACATCCCCTGCACTCTGCCGCTTCCTCGCCGGTACATATTTTATTGTCATACAGATCGTACTGCTTCCGGTTCTTTACCGGAGACAGGTTGGGCATCACCACGTTTGCCCCGGCCAAAAGCCCTTTTTCACGGCCTTCCGGGTCGATCGTACCCAGAGCCGTAGTCGCAGGGAGCAGCGCCCTGGGCAAAAGGATGCGGATAACGGACAGCAGAAATAACGTCAAGTCCACGCTTCCTGCCTCTTCTTCGGCAAACCTCGTGTCATGATGAGGGATGAATGGTCCGATCCCCACCATCTGGGGCTGCAGTTCTGATAAAAACAGCAGATCCTCAGCCAGTTCCTCCTTCCCCTGCCCCGGTGAGCCTACCATGAACCCGGCTCCCACCTGATATCCCAAAGACTTCAGGTCATACAGGCACCGTTTTCGGTTGGAAAGGCTCATATTCTCTGGATGAAGCTTGCGGTAATGGGCTTCATCCGCCGTTTCATGCCGCAGCAGATAGCGATCCGCCCCTGCCTCCTTAAACAGCCGGAAACTATCATAGGATTTTTCCCCGATGGACAGCGTCAAGGCACAGTCCGGGTACGTCTCTTTGATCTTGCGTATGATCCTGGCCATCCGCTCGTCTGTATAAAACGGGTCTTCCCCGCCCTGAAGCACGAATGTGCGGAAGCCCAGCCCGTATCCGTTTTCACAGCAGTCCAGAATCTCCTCCTGGCTCATCCGGTATCTTCCGGCATTCTTATTTCCGCAGCGTATCCCGCAGTAATAACAATTATTTTTACAATAATTTGTAAACTCGATCAGCCCTCTTGTATACACCTTGTCGCCGTAATATACCTTCCGAAGCCGCACAGCCTCCTCCGTCAGGATCGTGCGGATCTCCGGATTTTCACTTTCCTTTAAAAGCTCCACAAATTCGACCTTCGTCAGCGTATGGCCGTTTATCAATTTTTCTGCCGGATTAAATCCAAGGCTGTCTAAACTACTCTTTTTTGACATAAGAAACGCCCCTCCCTGCGCGCTCTTTTCAAATAATCTTTTCCCAAATCCTTTGCCGGAAAACAAATTTTGTACCGATCGCA
>CARDPF010000331.1 GCA_948960675.1 uncultured Eisenbergiella sp. | reverse complement strand
ACCGTCTTTCCTACGCCCGCGCCGCCAAACAGGCCGATCTTACCACCCTTTTGGTAGGGACAGAGCAGATCCACGACCTTGATACCGGTCTCCAGCATCTCCGCCTGTGTGGACTGTTCCTCAAATTTGGGGGCAGCCCTGTGGATGGGTTCATAAGTCACGCCCGTGGGCTCCGGCTTATTGTCTATGGGCTTGCCTAATACGTTGAACATGCGCCCCAATGTGTTTTCCCCGACCGGAACACAAATCGGCGCGCCGGTGGCAACCGCCTCCATGCCTCTTACCAGACCGTCGGTGGAGCCCATGGCGATACATCTGACCGTATCATCACCCAGATGCTGGGAAACCTCAATCACCAGTTCCCCACCGTCCTTCGTCGCAACCCGGATCGCCTCGTTGATTTCCGGAAGCTGCCCCTCCGGAAAGCGAACGTCCAGAACCGCGCCGATGATCTGCGTGATCTTTCCAATTCTCTCTACTGCCATAATTCCTCCTAACTTATCGCAGAAGCGCCGGCAATAATCTCTGTCAGCTCCTGCGTGATGGAACCCTGACGCGCCCTGTTATACAGCAAAGTCAGGTCTTCGATCATCTCTTCCGCATTGCTCGTTGCGGAATCCATCGCCTGCATCCGGGCGCCATTCTCGCTGGCAACCGCCTCTAAGAGGCCGCCGTATATAAGGCTCGTCATATATTTGGGAATCAGCATTTCCAAAATGCTTTCTTCCTCCGCTTCATAATTCATGGGGACATCCGTCTGGGATCCCCCCTCTCCCTTCTCTACGGGAAGGAGCTTGATCAGACGCGGCTCATGCACCACTGTGTTCTTAAAGCCGGTATAGGCAAGCCAGATTTCCCCGACCTCCCCTTTCGCAAAAGAGTCCAATACTTCCCGTCCCAAAGCAGCGGCATCGGCATAGGTCGGTTCCTCACAGATGTCGGAACAATCCATCGCAATGTGATAGCCCGCCCTCTGCAGGGCCTCCCTGCCTTTTTTACCGATCGCATAAATATCCAGTTCTTCCTCCGCCAGTTCCCCTTTTGTGACCAGTTTTGTCACGTTGGAGTTGTAGCCGCCTGCCAATCCCCTGTTGGAGGAAATGACGATGACCGCCTTTTTGGGGCTGTCGCCCCCCTGCAAAAAAGGATGCCGTATGGAACCGGAGCGCTCCAAAACGGACTGGATGGTATTGTACATACAGTCGGAATAAGGCTTGGTATGCTCCGCCTTCACCCTGGCCTTTTGAAGCTTAACGGTCGCGACCAGCTTCATCGCCTTGGTGATCTGCCCGGTGCTTTGAATACTGCTTTTGCGCCTCTTGATATCTCTCATAGAAGCCATGCTGTATTACCTGCCCTTTCTAACGGAAATTTGCTTTAAACTCTTCCACCGCCTTACGCAGCTTTTCGTCGTTTTCGTCGGAAATCACTTTTTCCGTACGGATTGCCTGCAAAATTTCGGGATACTTGGTATCCAAAAATTCAAAAAACTCTGTCTCGAAACGGGTGATCGCATCCACCGGCACATCCAACAGGTATTTGTTGGTCGCCACAAAGATGATGATAACCTGATATTCCACCGGCATCGGCTTATACTGCGGCTGCTTCAAAATTTCGCGGATCCGTTCGCCCTGTGCCAGCTTCTCTTTGGTATCCGCATCCAACTCGGAACCGAACTGGGAGAAAGCTGCCAGTTCACGGTACTGCGCCAATTCCACACGGATAGGGCCCGCAATCTTCTTCATGGCCTTGATCTGTGCCGCGCCGCCCACACGGGATACGGACAAGCCTGCGTTAACTGCGGGACGGAAGCCCGAATTAAACATTTCCGTTTCCAGATAAATCTGGCCATCCGTAATGGAAATTACGTTGGTGGGAATGTAAGCGGAAACATCGCCCGCCTGGGTTTCAATGATCGGCAGCGCCGTCAGGGAACCGCCGCCGTATTCCTCGTTCATTCTGGCCGCACGCTCCAACAGTCTGGAGTGCAGGTAAAATACGTCGCCGGGATACGCTTCACGCCCGGGGGGTCTTTTGAGCAGCAAAGAAAGCGTCCTGTAAGCGGTTGCATGCTTACTCAAATCGTCATATACCACAAGGACATCTTCCCCGTTTTCCATCCATTCTTCCCCGATGGCACAGCCCGCATAAGGCGCGATATACTGCAGGGGAGCCAATTCGCTGGCCGTGGCCGCCACTACCGTGGTGTATGCCATTGCGCCGAACTCCTCCAGCGTCTTTACAATGGACGCGACGGTGGACGCCTTCTGTCCGATGGCGACGTAAATGCACTTTACGCCCTGTCCCTTCTGGTTAATGATTGTGTCAATGGCAATTGCCGTCTTACCGGTCTGCCTGTCGCCAATGATCAATTCACGCTGACCCCTTCCGATGGGAACCATGGAATCAATGGCTTTGATACCTGTCTGCAGCGGTGTGTCTACGGACTTACGGGTGATAACACCGCTGGCCACACGTTCTATTTTGCGGAATTTGTCGGTCTGGACCGGCCCTTTTCCGTCGATTGGCTGCCCGAGCGCATTCACCACACGCCCCATCATAGCATCCCCTACGGGAACCTCCACCACACGCCCTGTGGTTTTTACCTGATCCCCTTCATTGATGCTGCCTGCACCCAAAAGTACGGCGCCCACGTTATCCTCTTCCAGATTGAGCACCATGCCATATACATCGCCCGGAAATGCCAGCAATTCCCCCTGCATCGCATTTTCCAGCCCATGAATCCTGGCAATGCCGTCCGCCACCTGAATGACGGTACCCACATCGGACACCTCCAGATGGGAGGCATAACGCGCAATCTGTTCCTTTATGACCGAACTGATTTCTTCTGGTCTTAAATTCATGGATTATCCTCTCATTCTAACTTTCCTACCCGCTGTCGCGGGTGTAAATTCACTATCCACACAGCCCTACAAAACAGCCGTTCCCGGTCAAAGCTGGATCTTCATAAGTTCGCTCTTCATCTCATTGAGTTTATTTGCGATACTGGAATCCACCACTCTGTCCCCGATGCGTATTTTCAACCCGCCGATCAAAGACGGATCCGTCTCATAATGCATCTGCATGGATACAAAATCTGTCGTAGAAAGCAGCCTGTTTTCTATTTTTTCCTTCTGCTCCCCGGAAAGATCCACGGCGCTTGTCACCCATGCCACGCCGATCTTATCATGCTCCAGCTGCCTGCCCTTAAAATAGGATACAATGGCCCCCAGTTCATGAAACCTTCCCTTTTCCAGCAAAATGTGAAAAAATCCCGTCACCTCATCGCTGACCTTCCCCTGAAACACCCGGTCGAACACCTCCAGCTTCTCCGGCACATCCACCTGCGGATGCTCCAGAATCGCCCGGTACTGCGGGTTATCCGAAAGGATGCCGCAAAGGCCATACAGTTCTTCGGAGAAAGCCGCCAGTCTGCCGCCCTCTACGGCCAGGCTAAACAACGCCTCCCCATAGACCTGCGAAACTAACTTAGCCATGTGCCCTCTCCTATTTCAGATCGGAAGAGCACACGTCTGAACTCCAGTCACACAA
>CARDPF010000330.1 GCA_948960675.1 uncultured Eisenbergiella sp. | reverse complement strand
TGGTGCTCCGGTTTTTACAGGGCGCAAGCTGTAATTTGGATATGGTTTCCCTGTTCCCCTGCGATACGTTTATGGGGCGCAAAAACGGAATGAGAAAGGATATTGCGCAGGCATTGTGTGAGATGAAGCCGAAATTTCTGCGGTTTCCCGGCGGCTGCCTGACCCATACGGGCAGCCTGGACGAGAACGCGAGGGACTCCATGTACCGCTGGGAAAAAACCGTGGGGCCTATAGAGCAGCGTCCGGCCAGACGCAACAACTGGGGCTATAACCAGACCTTTGGCATCGGATATTATGAATATTTTTTGTTTTGTGAGGATATCGGCGCAAAGCCCCTTCCCGTACTGCCCGGGGGCTTTAATCCCCATACGGGGGAGGGCGCAGCGCTGTCCGAAATCGGGAAATGGGTGCAGGAGGCGTTGGATTTGATCGAGTTTGCCAACGGGACGCCGGATACCAAATGGGGCGGGATCCGGGCGCAGCTGGGCCATACGGAGCCCTTTGGCCTGGAATACCTGGCGATTGGCAACGAGGAGGTAGGGGAAGGATTTTTTGAACGCTATCCTTATTTTCACCGGGCAATCCGGGAAAAATATCCGGAAATCAAGATCATCAATTCCGCCGGGCCTTTTTCCGTGGGGGAGAGCTATGAGACCGGCTGGGTCTCTGCCAAGCAGCACGGGTCGGATTTCATCGACGAACATTATTACAGTTCCCCGGAATGGTTTTTGGCAAATATGCATCACTACGAGGACTACGACGAAAAAGGGCCGAAGGTTTTTCTGGGGGAATATGCGTCCTGGGGAAATACCTATTACAACGCGCTGGTGGAGGCCGCCTATATGACCCATCTGGAACGCAGTCCGGCGGTTGGGCTGGCCTGTTATGCGCCCATGCTGTGCCATGTAGGATATGTCAACTGGAAACCGGATATGCTCTGGTTTGACAACCATAGGATTTTGAAAACGCCCAACTATTATGTGCAAAAGCTGTTTATGGAATACCAGGGCACGCAGGAGGTCGCCTTTTTGACAGAAGGACTGGACGGGGTGGTTTCTTTGCTGGAAAAAGACAGGCTGGCAGGGGAAATCGCCATACAGGGAAACGATGTGTCCGGAACGGTGAAGGATGTGCGGATTACGGATTTGGATACCGGGGCGCAAAGCTGTCCGGCGGATTTTATGGTGGATTTGCAAAACGAGGAGCATGTGCTTGCGCGGACGGACGCCCGGCATTTTGTGCTGGAATTTACGTTCCGGCGCAGTGCAGGGAGAAAGGGATTAAAAATCACCTTTGGCAGGACGGATGCCGGCAATTATCTGCAGTGGGAATTTGGCGGCTGGGATAATTGGGACTGCAATTTGGTATCCGTGGAGAACGGGCGCAATTCCGTGATTTCCCAACGGCTTTTCAATGTGGACGACAGGGAATACCGCCTAAAGCTGGAGGCCAAGGGCTGCCATATCCGCACCTGGGTCAACGGAAAGCTGCATAACGACGCGCAGTACCGTCTGCCGGAGTTGGAGGAATTGTATGTGGCAGCTTCCAGAGA
Organism: uncultured Eisenbergiella sp.; assembly: GCA_948960675.1. Classification (GTDB taxonomy): domain Bacteria; phylum Bacillota; class Clostridia; order Lachnospirales; family Lachnospiraceae; genus Gallintestinimicrobium. The sequence continues at coordinate 2,004 of CARDPF010000330.1, read as the reverse complement.
TGAAAAGACCAAGGAGACGATCGTCAAGGCCGTGAACCTGACCGGGGAGGAAAAGACGGTGCGGCTGTACATAGACGGCGCTCCCAAGGCGGGGGGAAAGGCGGTTTGCTTAAAAGGCCATGGACTTTCAGGGGAAAATACCTTTGAAGACCCGGACCGGATCACCCCTGTGGAGGAAGACTTTTGTGTCCGTGAAAATGCGGCCGATTATGTGTTTGCGCCACATTCCTTTACGGTATTGCGGTTTTTGGCATGCGAAGGGGAAGGAAGGGGAGCGCAAGATTGAAAATGAAAATTTTCAATCTGCAAGTTTGTGCCTGCGTGGCAACCGCAAACTTGGTATGCGTAGAAAGCCACGTAGAAATGGAGAAAAAAGATGCAGGAAAAAAAGAAAAACCCGGTTTTACGGTTAACGTTAGCGGCCATGTTTTTGGCGGTGGGATTGGTGCTCCCGTTTTTTACCGGACAGATTCCACAGATCGGGAAGATGCTGCTGCCGATGCATATTCCGGTTCTGTTGTGCGGGCTGATCTGCGGCTGGCAGTATGGCCTGTGTATCGGTTTTGTGCTGCCCTTTTTGCGCAGTTTTCTGTTTGGCATGCCGGTGCTGTTCCCTACCGGAATCGCCATGGCGTTTGAACTTGCCACATACGGGGTGACGGTAGGGCTTGCATATGCCCATTCCCGTTGGAAATGTGTGATTGCCCTGTACCGCAGCATGCTGCTTGCGATGCTTTTGGGACGCATTGTGTGGGGGTTTCTGCAGGTTTTGCTGCTTGGCATTGGCGGCAATGGCTTTACCTGGCAGATGTTTATGGCGGGTGCATTTTTCAATGCGGTTCCGGGCATCATTTTGCAGTTGATTTTGATTCCGGCCGTGATGATTGCCCTAAACCGCACGGGGCTGGTGCAGTTTTCAGGGCATAAGGATACGCTCGGTTGATCTGGTCGATGACTACATGCGCATGTATGTCGCTGGTGCAGTTTTCAGGGCATAAGGATACGCTCGGCCTGCATGGTCATAAATAGGGGGTTTTTGTTTGGGGGAGGAAAGGACGGATGGATATCGGTGCGGTTTCGGCCATTTTGGGGCGGATGCAGGGACATGCGGCGCCGTTTCTGACGGCCATAGACGGACGCTGCGCCGCGGGAAAAACGACGCTGGCAGCCATGCTGCAAAAAGAAACCGAATGTAACGTCATCCATATGGATCATTTTTTCCTGCAGCCGTGGCAGAGAACGCAGGAGCGCATGCAAGAGCCGGGCGGAAATGTGGATTATGAGCGGTTTTTGGAGGAGGTCATGCATCCGCTTTCCAAAGGGCAGCGGTTTTTTTACCGGGTTTACGACTGCAAAAAGGGGGAACTGACATCTGCAGTGGAGGTGGATCCGGCAAAAATTACGGTGGTGGAGGGCTCCTATAGCTGCCACCCTGCCCTGTGGGATTTTTATGACCTGCGGGTCTTTTTGCACGTGGAGGCAGAAGAACAGCTTCGGCGGATTGGGAGGCGTAACGGGCAGGAGGGGCTGCAGCAGTTTAGGAACCGGTGGATTCCCCTGGAAGAAGCGTACTTTGCCGCATACCAAATCAGGCAGCGCTGCGACTTGGTATTTTCCTAAACACGGAATGCCCCACTGTGGCGGCGCCACCATAGAGGAAAGGATTTGGGAGGAATCGGTTAAAATGTTATATCAGGCAGGACTTGTGCTGGAGGGAGGGGGCATGAAGGGGGTTTATACCTCCGGCGTGCTGGATTTTTTTCTGGATAAGGGGATCAATTTTGCAAAAAGCTATGGGGTGTCCGCAGGCGCGTGTACGCTGTGCAGTTTTTTATCTGGGCAGCGCGGCAGGGCGCTGGCGGTGACGGTGGACTATCTCAAGGATAAAAATTACTGCAGCCTGTACAGTCTTTTGAAAACGGGGGATTTGTTCAATGCAGATATGTGTTACCGCAGGATTCCGGACGAATTGAACCTTTTTGATTACGAAGCCTTTGAAAAAAA
>CARDPF010000329.1 GCA_948960675.1 uncultured Eisenbergiella sp. | reverse complement strand
CCGAGATCTACACTCTTTCCCTACACGACGCTCTTCCGATCTTGGATTGATCACCCGATCCACTTTTTTACGAAAAAACACTTCTTTTGAACCTCCCTGTCATCCGGAGCATTTTCAGACACACTCCAAAACCGGTTTGCGGGAACCGCCCTCCTTGGACCGTTCCCGCAAACCCCGGCGCACAGCCGCCATATCAACTTATAGCGTTCCCATATTACGCTTTTCCATTCTCCAGGGGAAAATGGCAGGCCACATAGTGTCCGTTGCCCTTATCCTCAAAAGCAGGTTCCACCTGCTTACATTTTTCCTGACAATAGCGGCATCTGGTATGGAACTTACAGCCGCTGGGCGGATTCACGGGACTGGGAATATCCCCCTCCAGCAAAATCCGTTCCTTTTTATTGTCAATATCCGTGGTAGGAATCGCGGACAAAAGCGCCTCGGTATAAGGATGCATCGTATGGGCAAACATTTCCTCCGTATCCGCCAGTTCCACCATATTGCCCAGATACATGACGCCGATGCGGTCACTGATATATTTTACCACACTCAGGTCATGGGTGATAAACAGATAGGTCAGGTTGGATTTTTCCTTCAGTTCCTGCAAAAGATTTAAAATCTGGGACTGGATGGAAACGTCCAGCGCAGAAACCGCCTCGTCGCACACTACAAAGCGGGGACGCAGGGCAAGGCTTCTGGCAATACCGATACGCTGTCTCTGGCCGCCTGAAAACTGATGGGGATACCGGCTAAAAAAGTAGCCGGACAGCCCGCACTCTTCCATCACCTGCATGATGAAATCCCGCATGGCCGGATCGCCCTTTTTGTAAATCCCGTGGGAGGTCAGGCCTTCCCCGATGATCTGTCCCAGCGTCATCCGGGGATTTAAGGAGGAATAGGGATCCTGGAAAATCAGCTGCAGCTCCTTGCGCAAAGAACGCATCCGTTCCGGCGGGAGTTCTTTTAAATTCACCATTTCCCCGTCTGCGGTAAGATATTCAATCGTACCTTCCGTTTGGGGATACAGCTGCAAAATCGTCCGCCCAAAGGTAGATTTGCCGCAGCCGGATTCCCCCACCAGACCGAAGGTTTCCCCCTCGTAAATATCCAGGGTAATTCCGTCGTTTGCCTTGACATATCTCTGCTTTTCATACAGCTTCGTCTTTTTTACCGGAAAATACTGCTTCACATTCTCCACGTGCAGCAATACCTTTTTTTCTTTATTTTGCATTGCCATTTCTCACCGCCTTATCCGCATAAAAGCATCTCACCTGGTGTCCCTCTTCCACTTCCAAAAGTTCCGGCTCCTCCTGCTTGCACCGCTCCTGACAATACTTACAACGGGGCGCAAATTTGCAGCCCTTTGGCAAATGCAGCGGGTTGGGAACGGCTCCCGGAATCGGCTCCAGCTTTTTGTTGCGGTCCGTATCCAGTCTGGGAACGGAAATCATCAGCCCTTCCGTGTAGGGATGGGAGTACTTTCCGTCCGTAAAAGTCGTCCTGGCATCCGCATATTCCACAATCTGCCCACAGTACATGACTGCCACATGATCTGCCATCTCGCTGATTACCCCAAGGTCATGGGTGATAAAGAGGATGGACGTTCCCAGTTCGTTCTTCAGCTCATTCATCAGCTTCAAAATCTGTGCCTGTATGGTCACATCCAGCGCCGTGGTAGGCTCATCCGCAATCAAAAGCTTGGGCTTACAGGCCAGCGCCATGGCGATCATGACACGCTGGCGCATACCGCCGGAAAGCTGGAACGGATACTGCTTCGCCACCCGCTCGGGATTGGGGATTTTCACCTGTGCAAGCATCTCCACCGCCTTGGCCCGGGCCTCTTTTTTGTCCATCCCCTGATGGATCCGAAACACTTCGCTGATCTGCTTTTCCACAGTAAAAACGGGGTTTAGGGAAGTCATCGGTTCCTGAAAGATAACGGAAATCTCGTTTCCCCGGATCTGGTGCATCTCCTGCATCGAGCATTCCTTCACGTTCCTGCCGTTAAAATAAATCTCCCCGCTTTCAATACGGCCGTTTCCGTCCAACAGACGGATAATACTCATGGCTGAAACGCTCTTGCCGCTTCCCGACTCGCCCACAATTCCCAGCGTTTTGCCCTCATCCAAGGAATAGGTGACATCGTTTACGGCTTTGACCGTTCCCTTTTTTGTCTCAAAAAATGTATGCAAATTCCTGATTTCCAATAAACTCATACCGCCGCCTACCTTTCCTTGGATTTGGGATCAATGGCATCCTGCAGTCCGTCTCCGACACAGTTGATGCTGATGGTACAGATTGCAAGGCTGATGGAAGGAAATACCCAGCGCCACCAGAAGTCCTCAATTACCTTGGAATCCTTCGCACTGTTTAACATATTTCCCCAGGTGGCGTTGGGTTCCGCCACACCGAACCCGATAAAGGACAGGGACGATTCCGTCAGCATACAGGTTGCAAAATCCAAAGTCGCATTCACCACGATAACCGTAAGCACGTTGGGAATGATATGCCGGAAAATAATGCCCAGTTCCTTCACACCCAGGGATTTTGCCGCCGTGACAAACTCCTGTTCCCGCTCTGCCAGCACGCTGCCCCTGACAAGCCTCGCAATCCCGGGCCATGATAGAAGCCCCAATATGACCATGATCATCATGATTCGCTGGGTTTCCGTCACACGGTTTCCGACGATGGCGGATAAAATAATCGCAAAAGGTAAAAACGGAATGGAGGACACAATCTCCGTAAAACGCATCATCAGGTTATCGATCCTGCCGCCCTTATAGCCGGATACGCCGCCCACAATCACACCAATGATCGTGGAAATAATAACCGCAATGGCTCCCACGGTCAGGGTCATGCGTCCGCCCTTTAACAACCTGCGGAACACATCGCGCCCAAACGCATCCGTGCCCATCAGATAGCCTTTCAGGCCCCAGCTGTATACTTTGCCGCTCTCCCCGATGGCATAGCTTCCGTAATAACCGGCCGACAGATCCACCACCTTCTCGGAAATGGAAGGCGCATGGTTTTGCTGGAACGTGGAATCCCCCCACGCCCGCAGGCTCCCGTCCTCCATCAACGCCACAAAGTGATACCGGCCGCCTTCCACACGCACCGGCACACCTTCCAGGTCCTCCGGTACATTCATGGTTCCCTTGACGTTATTGCCCCACATGTGAAGCTGGCCGTCGTCCGTGATTGCCGCCACACTCTCGTCGGAGAGGGCGAAGTCTACCACATGCCCCTGAATTTCCTCCGGTATCTGCGTATAAGCGGAAGACTTCTGGGTCAGCGGTACCAGCCTTCCGTCCGTGGTACGCACCATGACGATATTGGTATTGGCCTCAAAATCCGCGATGTTTCCCTGCACTTCCTTGGGGATGCGCACATCCACCAGATACTCATTTCCCCAGTTGTAAAGCCGGCCCCGGTCTGTCAGGGCAAACGACACCTGATAACCGGCATATATTTTAGTAAATTTATCCCCCATCCGCAAATCCATGGGAATGGACTCCAGACCCATCCGGTCGTTGCCCCAGGTAAATACGGTTCCTTCCTCGTT
>CARDPF010000328.1 GCA_948960675.1 uncultured Eisenbergiella sp. | reverse complement strand
CTCTTCCGATCTTTCCAGTTCTGTCCGGGCATAGGCAAGGACCGCCTGACAGGCTTCCCCGGCGTAGCCCCTGCCCCGGTATTGGGCAGCAACGATGAAGCCCAGTTCCGGTTCTTCATACCCTTCCCGCATCTGCAGCCCTGCCAGCCCTACAGGCAGTCCGTCCTCTTTCCCCACCACCAGCCATATGCCAAAACCGTAAAACCCGTATATCCGCTTACAATAGGCCGCCAGCTTTTCCTGTTCTGTCCTGCGGTCCAGACTCATTTTTTCCCCAACGAAAGCATTTTGCGTATCCTGCGACAAGGTATATAAAAAATCCAGATCCTCCTCCATCAGTTCCCGTATGGAAAGCCGCCGCGTCTCGCATATGTGCCACGGCAGATTATGCCTTCGCAGCCATACCTTCCACAAAAAATCATCCCCTATGCCGTCCTGTCCTTCCCCAATTTCCCAACACCAGTCCGCCTCTTTGCAGAACCCGTCCCGGTTTTGCGGTGTCAGCAGCCAAATGACGCACTCGCCCTCTTCTGCCAGCTGCCGCACCCGCTGCGCCCGTTGTGTCAGCCACACCGCAGGACGCCCTCCCCCCCTTTGGCAGCACGCAAGCGCCTGCGCATACTTTTCCCGCAAATGGCAGTTTGCCAGTTCCGCCCCCGTGTATGGCTGCCCGGCGGGTTGGCGTCTCTCCTCCCACAAATTTTCCTTCATGAATTTCCCCCAAATCCTTTACGACCTTGCCTTTATCCGTTACAATGAAAAAGATAAAAGCCAGGCCTGCTTGGTTTCATCCTATCATATCACAAATCAGAAAGGAAGTTTTAAAATGGCACAGAACCCGATTGTTACCTTCACGATGGAAAACGGCGGCGTCATCCGCGCAGAACTGTATCCGGAAACCGCCCCCCAGTCCGTCCGCAATTTTATCAGCCTGATTCAGGAAAAATACTATGACGGCCTTATTTTCCACCGCGTCATCAAGGACTTTATGATCCAGGGCGGCGACCCGGAGGGTACCGGCTCCGGAGGCCCCGGCTACTGTATCAAAGGGGAATTTGCCTCCAATGGCTTTCCCAACACTTTAAAGCATACCGCCGGAGTCCTCTCCATGGCACGCACCATGATTCCCGACTCTGCGGGAAGCCAGTTTTTCATCATGCACAAGGACGCGCCCCATCTGGACGGTGAATACGCCGCATTCGGGAAGGTCACGGAGGGCATGGACGTGGTGAATGCCATCGCCGAAACCCCGACCGACTGGTCCGACAGGCCAAAGGAAGAGCAAAAAATAAAGACCATGACCGTGGAGACCTTCGGGGTTGCGTATCCGGAACCGGAAAAGCTCTGACCATTGTCCTGTAAGGAAACGGGGCCTTGGGGCAACCGCCAAGTGCCTGCAGGCAGTCGCTTGGCTTGTTGCCCGCGGGAATAAACAGGGGAATTGAGAATGGATTTTGAAAAATACATTGATAAAGATCTTACGCGATATAGGGCAAGTGATCCCCGAGCCGTTCCAAAGTCAACCCCGCAGGCGCTCTTAATGCGCCAGCAGGCTATATGTTTTCCTCTAACCAGCCCGTTTTTTGTACCAGTCTATCCCTCCATCGCAATTTATACTTTCTATACTCGGATGAGTCAATCTCTTGTGTCTTGCACTTATTCGCAATTATACGGTATTGTACTTTATAAGATGAAAGCTGATTGTGCAAAAACTTTTCGGTAGCCTCCAATTGCTTCGCTGCAGCTGCCAAATCCGAACCTTTCAATTCAATTAAGTATGCAGTCCGCTTTTCCTCATTTAACAGTGCATAATCACACCTATTCCCGGTTTGCATCACCACCCCGTCAATCCTGTAATGGGTCACATATGCTTTTTGGGTATTGATTCCTTTATGGTATTGCGGATTGTTCTTATCCCTCGACACAATTTGAGCCGCATTTTTATCACACAACGATGGAAAGCCCTGCAAAGGCATCAGCTTACCACCCCTTCCCCTTCTGTATCCTGCAGCCCCACAAGCTGATCGAACTCCCCGTTGATCACCTTTGAAATCTGGTCAATTCTTTCATTCTGAATCATATGAATTTCCGGATCCATACACCCTTCCATGATACCTTCCTTTACAAACCATGCCTGAAACCCATTAAAGTCAAGCCAGAACGCTTCCGGAATAATCCGGCACGCCTCTTTGGCATACTTTGGCAAAACAGTATGCGCATAAAGTAAGTTATTCAGCGTCCCCAACACATATGGGCTATGCGTAGTCAGCATTACCGAATGTCCGCAATTATTGACCAGCGCAATAAATTCCGTAATATACTTTTGTGATTCCGGAAATAAATGTGACTCCGGTTCCTCAATAATAAACAGAATCCGGTTTTGCTGCAGCATATAATAAAAAAGCAAATTCAAAATCCATACGCATTCCTGTTGACCGGAAGAAGAAAAATTCAATTTGACATATCTTCCGTCCGCAAGGACAATCTGCTCTTCCCCATCATTATAACGGTAAGTCCCCCGCAATACTTCCTCGGCCAATTCCAACGCCTGTCCAACCAACTCTTTTGGCAAAGCATTCTTTCCCAGCGACCGTGCCGCCAGCCCCCGCAGCCCCTCCGAAAATTCCGGGCGGATGCGCAAAATGCGTTCAAGATAATCCTTCGTGCAGCCGTCCATTGCCCGCTTTTGGACATCGTCCATTTGCGCATAAATATAATTAAGCTGTTGTGATAATAAGGTGATCATACTGCGCCCTGCCGGAATGTATACAACGGACGCGGGATCATCAAACAATTGATATAATTCTTTTTTAAACCAGGACATTTGTTCTTCCGGCACTCCCAGGGGCGTAACGGGAAAACGATCATTCCAAGCCTGCAGGAATTCTTTCAGTTCCCTGCTGAGCGTAATCCATATATAATTGGGCGTTTGGTATTTGGTATCTTCTTTGAGCGAAATCCTTACAAAGCAGGTTTCTGTAAAATGATATTCCATATACATGGCATTGGACATTCCCCAGGAAGAGCCGAATATGCTCAAAAATTTATCCCGCAAATGATTTTCCAGACCTTTTCTTAAGTCCATTTTGGGGACAACGTACCCGTTTTGTTTTGCACCGACATAATAAAGAACATTCGTGGACTGCCTCTTCACAAGTTCCACAATATCTTCTTTTATTGTCCTAAAGTAAAAAACCGCCTTGGCAACGGTACTTTTCCCAGATGCCTGAAATCCTGTCAGGGCCATAAACGCAGAACAGTCCAGTTCACACCGTTCCATCGGCCCAAGTTTATTAATTATCAGCTTATGCACGCCAATCACCCCTTTAGAAAGTCGCTAAACGCTTTTAATTCTTTTTTCTTATCTTCCGGAAGCTGATGAAAACCGACGCCGCAGACCGCACCCTCCAAACTGTATAAGTGTACCAGACAAACCTTGGGATACCGCTCTTTCAACTTAAAAAACGCCTGCTTTGCCCCTGCCGCAATCAGTTTTTCGGCAGAATCAATGCCCACCGCCGTCAGCTTTTTTTCCATTTCCTTCCCGATATTCCTCATGGCTGT
>CARDPF010000327.1 GCA_948960675.1 uncultured Eisenbergiella sp. | reverse complement strand
CCCGGCAGGGGTGTCCGGCCTGCAAAAGGAACCGCCTTCCCCGCCCGTTGGCACGCCCCCCCCCCAAACCCGTGGCTTAACTAAGTGACATTGGCCGCGAATAGTAACCACTGCAACCTTCCTATTTGTGGAATGGCAACAAATCTGCTAAAATGGAGTACAGAAAGCCCCAAGCCTGAGGAAAGGCAGGAACAGGGAAGCCACAGGCTGAACTGTTACAATTTTTGTCGTCCAACGGAGCGTTTAGTATTGCATCAACGCTTCGTATGTTCTAAATGGATTCTCTTTTTGATATACTACGGTCAAATATAGCAAAGGAGATTTATCATATGGATCAGAAAAGAATAGGTGCATTTATTGCACAGTGCAGGAAAGAAAAAAACCTGACACAAATGCAGCTTGCAGAAACTTTGGGGATTACCAATCAGGCAGTTTCCAAATGGGAAACCGGAAGGGGAATGCCGGACGTGTCGCTTTTACAGCCTTTGTGCGATGCCCTGGGCATCAGTTTGAACGAGCTTTTTTCGGGAGAGCATATATCAGCGGAGGAATACAAAGGAAAAGCGGAGGAAAATATTTCCAAACTTTTTAAAGAAAAACAAATTGCCAATCTCAAGCCTGTAAAATACTTATTTTCCGTATGTGCTAATGCCACTTTGTTTGTAGCAGTGGCTGAATTAGCTGTCGGTCTTGTTGGAAATTTTTTTAATTCAACTATATTAAAGCCCATGTTAATCAATGTTTCTGTATGGCTCATATTGTTTTTGGCTTCAATGGGCAAACTGGTATATGACAGGAAAAAATTGGAAAACCTAAAGCATGCAGGCATTTGTATGGACTCCGAAATAGAGGACATGATTCCGGCAGCCTGGATCAGGGTAGGAAACTACACCAGTTGCAGAATTGCCTGTCGGTTTACTTATGAGGGTAAGGAATACAAGGCAGTAAGTGGATATTACGTTTTGACACCATTTAAGCGAAAAGAAGATTTATACGTGAATGTTTATATCGGCAAAGATAATCCTGCCAAATACAGTGTGGAGCTTTTTCAAACAGGCCGATGATCCAGGCATCCGTGGGCGTCACGATTCCCGCAGCTACCTGCCTCCCAAAATCCCTGCAGCGGCGGGACACAGGAGGCCATCCCGGGGCGGGCCAAAGGGCACCGGCCGCTGCAGGCTGCTGGATACCAGAGGGAAAAATTTTCCAAAACATGGACGACCCCGTTAAGTAACCGTTTTTTATACCTTGTTGGACATCAGCTTGACCATGCCCTGATTGAGGCCCTCCACGGTAAGCTTGTACATGGGAAGAAGCTCCTTGATGGCTGTCTCGGCTTCCCTCCACGGCGCATGTCCGGGAGCCATTTTGGGATTTAGCCACACGATCTTTTTATAATGCCGCTTCATCAACTGCAGCCATTCCCAACCGGACAGTCCGCCGTTTGGCCCCCGGTAATTCCCGGAATCGGAGTACAGTTCCTCCGGGGCCATCGCCGCATCCCCCACGATAATCACCCTGTAGTCGCTGTCCAAATTGCGGAATACCCATTCCGTGTCCACCCAATCCCCGTTTTCACATTCCGGTGTCTTATACAGCTTGGAATAAATGCAGTTGTGAAAATAATAGCATTTGACATCCTTAAAGTGATTGGACTTGTTTACGGCCTGAAACAGATCGTTCATCAGGCTGGAATAAGGAATCATCGTACCGCCGGAATCAAACAGCAAAAGCAGCTTCACCGAATTTTTCCGGGGTTTTTCCATGACAATCTGCAGGCATCCACCGTTGTTGCAGGTCTTGTCAATGGTGCCTGGTATATCCAGTTCCGTTTTCGGCACATCCAGCTTTGTGGAAAACTGGCGCAGACGCCGAAAAGCCATTTGAAACTGTCTGTTGTCCAGCGTCCTGTCATCCCTAAAATCCTTGTATTTGCGCGCACCCACCACGGCAAATGCGGACTGATAGCCTGTCTTACCGCCCACCCGGACACCACCCACATTACCGCCAAGGTTGCCGAAGGAGGTTTTCCCCATCGTGCCGATCCAGTAACTTCCGCCGTTGTGCTCACTGTCCTGGTCTTTCAGGCGCTGCCTGAACTTCTCTTCCACATCCTGCTTGTCAATCTGCAGATCTTCCCCCTCGTTCAGCCACTTTCTGGCTTCCTCATGGGCCATTTCCACCATCTCGGACTTGTCCAGCCAGCGCAGCATCTGCTCGCCCACCTCATTCTCGGACTTGACCGCCTTGAAGCATTCGTCAAAGGCCAGATCAAATTTATCGAAATCCGTTTCGCTTTTCACTAAAATCATGCGGGCCAGATAATAAAACTGGGTCAGGCTGCTTTGGGCCAGTCCCTGCTCCAGGGCGGCCTGCAGGGTCAGCCACTCGCTCATGGTAATGCGCAGCCCCTTTGCTTTACAAGTATAAAAAAATTGAATGAACATACCCATCCCTCACGGCTTGGACTCAAGCCATCTTATGCCGGACCGTCTCCAAATCCTCGTCTTTCTTCACAATCACACCGATAAACGGCAAAGCGGACTTGATCTTTTCCACCGGAACACCTCCCAGCTGCAGCGCGTTAATCCAATCAATCAATTCGGACGTGCTGGGCTTTTTGCGGATATCACGGAAGGTCCGGATTTCATAAAACACATCCATGGCTTCCTTTAGAAGCCTGTCCTCCACATCCGGATAATGTACGCGTACAATCTCTTCCATCAATGTCTCGTCAGGGAAATCAATGTAGTGGAAAATACAGCGCCGCAAAAAGGCATCCGGCAGTTCTTTCTCCGCGTTGGAAGTGATAATCACAATCGGACGGTGCTTGGCCTTGACAGTGCGTTTTGTCTCATGGATATAAAACTCCATCTGATCCAGTTCCCACAAAAGATCGTTGGGAAACTCCAGATCCGCCTTGTCGATTTCGTCGATCAAAAGCACCACCTGTTCGTCCGCCTCAAAAGCTTCCCCCAGCTTCCCCAGCTTAATATAGCGGGCAATGTCGTCCACCCCCTCCTCGCCGAACTGCCCGTCATAAAGACGCTGGATGGTGTCATACATATACAGACCGTCCTGCGCTTTGGTAGTAGACTTGATGTTCCAGATCACCAGCTTCTTTCCCAAAGACTGCGCCACCGCTTCCGCCAGCATGGTCTTTCCGGTGCCTGGCTCCCCCTTGATCAAAAGCGGCTTTTGCAGGGCAATCGCCACATTCACGCTGGACAAAAGCTGCTCGCTGGCCACATACTGCTTCGTACTGTTAAAAGATTCTCCCATGAATTCGCTTCTCCTTCATAGTAAACTGACACGCCACCACGCATGAAAGCCAGCTGTTCCGCGCTGGCGCGCTCCACAGCTGCCGCCGGTATTCGCAATCCGGGCTGTCGCCCTACTTGCTTATACCGGCTTGCCCGTCCGATGTCTGTGTGCCTGTGCATGCAAGCATGCCCATATGCCCGGCTGCCGGTCGGGGCTTTCATGGTAAACTGGCATGCGCCATTGCTGGCACGCCACCACGCATGAAAGCCAGCTGTTCCGCGCTGGCGCGCTCCACAGCTGCCGC
>CARDPF010000326.1 GCA_948960675.1 uncultured Eisenbergiella sp. | reverse complement strand
TGCGCCTGCCCGGCAAGAGGACTGCCCTGCCGCCAAATTTCCGTCCCCAGCCTGCCGGCACACCGTCCGAGCCCATGGCTAAACTTAATGACATTGATGGCTGAACTGTTACCGATTTCCGCGAAAAAAGGAAAAAAGTACTTGCATTATTGGAAAAGATGTAGTATAGTTAGTGAGTGCCGAACAAACGGTGTCAAATGGCTAGTTGGTCAAGCGGTCAAGACGTCGCCCTCTCACGGCGAAAACAGGGGTTCGATTCCCCTACTAGCTGTTGACTGTTTTTTAACAGCCCACCCCGAAAGAATGCTGGAAATCATCTTGAGAATGGTTTACAGCATTTTTTTATGCGATGGGAAATTATGGCCCGCCACAGGCGGGGAGGAAAAAATTGTGTGGCAGGCCGGGCATCCCCACCGCCCAGCCTGCCCTGTCGCATTACCTGCGCACCCACTTACCGAAAAGCGTTTTTTTGTATTTGAGCATTTCCTCCCTGGCCTCTGGCAGATTACCGGCCTTTTGCAAATACTCCACCCCCTTTTTGATATCCGCAGGCACGCCAAGCCCTTGACCATAGATCACGCCCAGCATATAGAAAGCATCCCGGTTTACCCAATTCACCTGTTCCAAAAATTCCCTGGCTTTTTTGTAATCCTGCTGGGTTCCCAAGCCGCAAAAATAGCTTTTTCCCAAATAATAGACACCGTACGTGGTTTCGTGCTCATAGCCGTATTTTAAAAGCTGGAAAGCCTTGGCATAATCCTGTTCCACACCTGTTCCTTCATAATATAATTTGCCCAAACGGTTGGCACATCCAATCCTTTTTCCGCTGTCCTTTTTCTGCGCCAATCCCTTTTCGTAGCACTGTGCGGCGTAAGCCAGGTCTTTTTCCACCCCCTGCCCCTTCTCGTAGGCGCATCCGATGCCAAACCAGCATTCCAGCTGGCCGCCCTGCGCCGCCAGCTTATACCAATGCAGGGCCTCTTCAAACCGCCCTTCCTTTTCCAAATCCTCCGCATAAATCCATTGGTGAATGGGGTAACCCATCTGCGCCCCCGTCTGGTAAAGATCCCTGGCCAGTTCCGGACGGGGCGCAATGATATCTTCGTCCCCCTGGGTATAGTACCGGTTCAGATTATTGGCCGCCAAATACATGCCGCCCCGGAACGCTTTTTGGAACAGTTCCTCACACTTGGATATATTTTCCTTAAGATATTCCCTAAACTGCCCTTCGGATGCAAAGGAATCCCTTCCTTTTCCGAAGATGCGCAAAAAATCCCACCAAAAATATGCGTTTGCCACCGTATACTGGCAGAACGCATCCCCTGCCTGCGCTTTTTCCAGTACATTTTCAAAAGCCTCCTGCAAATTTGCAAACGGCATCTTTTTTTCCAGGGAAGGCGTCAGTTCGCCGGTGCGCAGGGCCACCAGAACCCCGATTGCACTGCCCTGCTCCACGGACTTGTGAAGCAACGCCGTCGCCATGTCGTCGTCCTCCAAAAAATCATGCCCGCTCCACACATACTGGTTCCCACAGTAGCACCGGGCCAAAATGCAGGACGCATCCCCGTCCCCCGCCGCACTGGCCTGCTCCAAAAGCGCAAAGCCCTCCGCGCCTTTCTGGGCACGCAGGTCATAATAAATGTAACGCAGCGCCTGCTCCACTTCATCACTAAAACATTTTCCCATTCCGTCTCCCCGTCCTTTACTTTTTATTTTCTTTTTCCACCTGTCTGGTATAATCCTTCCACTGCTTCCAGTCAGGGCAAAAGTTTCCCTTTGCAAACGCTGTAAGCCAGGCCGCAGCCTGTCTGTGGGTACACCGGTTCCTAAAATAGCGCAGCCTGTCCGGATCTGCTCGTGTAACCGACACCCTGCACCGCCCGTCCGTCTGATCCCCAATCTGTACGCGCATCCACAGATAGCCCCCCGGCAGGGTCACATCCACCGCCTGATAGCTTCCGTCCACAATTCCCTGCGCCGCCGCCTCCACATCCTCCACCGTAAACCTGTCGTGGCTTTGGAATACACCTGCACAAGACAACAGCCCCAAATGCGGCGGGGGAAGTTCCCGTCCTTTGCCCGGTTTTTGCTTTTCGTAAAGCCTGACCGGTTCCCAGTTTTGAAAATCCGGCAGTTCCCCGTACAGCCATGCTTCCAGAATCCGCCCTGCCGTCCTAATGTCCGTCCTGCAGGCCCATCCGGGCCGCGCGGTTTCCCCAGCCTCTGGCAGTACCGTTTTTAGCAGCAGCTGCGCTTCCCCCGATTCCTCCAGTTCCCCGTCTGCAGGCTCCCCCAATTCCCCATAAAACGCGGCAAAACACTCCAACTGCGCAAACCGGATCCCGTCCTGCCCTACAGGACACCCCGGTGTGAGCCAAAACGTACCCTCCCCCTGCCGTAAGCAGTCCAGCATGGTCTGCCTAAGCAAAGCAGGCGTCACCCGTGACGTCACGCTGCCGTCCGGGCCGGTGAGAACCATATTTTGTCCTGCCCATTTTTTTTGGGCGGCAAGCGCCTCCATCTCCTGCTCCCCCTGCCTGACACGGTATTGGCGGAGCATATTTTCCCATTCCGCATCCGGCTTTTGGCGCCAGGCGGCATACTCGCTGTAGGGCCTGCGCAGGGCATTGGGGGCGCGCAGTGAAATGCAGTCCAGAAGCGGCTGCAGCTCCCTGGGATTTCTAAGGGTTGTGACCTGACACTGCCTGCGGTCGTCCAATATGTAAAGTTCCACAATCCGGGTGGTATTCACCCTTTCCCCGCTGCTGTGGCTGCGGATCTCATCCCGGCCAAAAAACACCCGGATGCGGGGAATATAGCTTGCCTGATCCCCCAGCACCCATTCCTTTCCCACCGCCACCCGGTCGAACCACCTGCCGTTGTTTGCGATATCCTTGTCCACCATGGCAAACAACTCCCCAACCCCCGGCGCGGCCTCCGGATAGGGCAGCTGGGAACGGATGGAACGCGCAAGCGTACTCTTCTCGGGGAAAAAAGCATCCCGCAGGGCCGTATAGGCCGTCATTACCCCGCAGACAAAAAGAAAAACACCGGCCAGCAAGCCGATAATCAGCTTTGCGTATTCCTCATATCCCCAGCCGGTCTTATCCGCCATAAGCTCCATGCCGCCGTAAATGCTGCAGGCCGCCCCTAAAAACACAAGCAATACTGCCAGCCACAGCGACCCAAGCCTTTTTCGGGTTAAGCTTTGGCAATACCCTGCCGTTTTTGTTCCCGCCCTGACGGCATCCTTCTTTTTCATAGTCCCGCTTCCTTTGCCCTCTTTTTTTCCAAAGCCCTGCGCAGCTTTGTTTTGATCCTTTGCAGCGCATTGTCCGTGCTTTTTTCGTCCCTGCCCAGCACCCTGGCAATCTGGCCGTATCCCATTCCGGTCAGGTATAATTCCAGCACCTGATACTCAAACCCACTGAGCTCCTTCTCGATGGTTTTCTCCAAAATCTGCAGATTCTCCCGGTCTATCAAATATTCCTCCGGACTTTTTTCCCACAAATCCGGAAGCTTTAGGGCAATCCCGGCCTCCCTTGCGCCCTCCTCCACACCGTCCCCACTGCTCAGGGAAATATAG
>CARDPF010000325.1 GCA_948960675.1 uncultured Eisenbergiella sp. | reverse complement strand
ACGAGATGCTGTTGTGTGACTGGAGTTCAGACGTGTGCTCTTCCGATCTGCTTTCGGAGGAGCAGGCCAGGGCGGCAGGCTATGACCCCATTTCCACCATGGCGATTGAGGAGGATAAGCCCGCTTATTATCCGGGTTCTGCCTGGTTTGCCACGAAAGTGATTGCGGATAAGAACACCCACAAGGTGTTGGGCGTACAGGTGTTGGGCCCCGGCGCGGTGGATAAGGTGACGGATGTGGGCGTGATGGCGGTGACGATGGGGGCGACGCTGGAGCAGCTGACCTGTCTGGATCTTTCCTATGCGCCGCCGTTTTCCACTGCCATGCACCCCTTCGTCAAGGCGGTGCAGATTTTGCTCAACAAGGAACAGGGCGATATGGACAGCTTTACGCCCGGGGAGTATCTTGCTGGCGCAGCAGAAGGCTATAGGATCATTGATACCAATCCCAACGGCCCCACGATTCCCGGCGCGACCTATGTGGATCCGATGCAGGTCAAAGGGGAGATTCCCGGCATCGGGAAAGAGGAAAAGCTGCTGCTGGTATGTGCAAAGGGCAGGCGCGCCTACCTTCTGCAGAACCGGATGAAGCATTACGGCTATACCAACACGAAGGTTTTGGAAGGCTCGGTCTTTTTCAATGAAGTAAAAGCGCCTAAGGTATCCGGGACGGTGACGGTTTCTGCAGAGGAGATCACCAGGGTCAAGGCATTGGGCTGCCTGCACAATAAAGGGACGGACAACTTTAATGTCCGCGTGATTACGAGAAACGGAAAAGTGACCGCCACAGAGCATAAAAAAATTGCGGAGGCCGCAGAAAAATTCGGCAGCGGGGATGTGGTCATGACCACCCGGCTGACGCTGGAGATCGTGGGGGTTCCCTTTGACAAAATTGAGGAACTGCGGGCGTTTTTGGCGGAGGAAGGCCTGGAGACCGGGGGAACCGGCTCCAAGGTCCGTCCGGTGGTGGCCTGTAAGGGGACGACCTGCCAATATGGGCTTTTGGATTCCTACGCGTTGTCGGATGCGATACATGAACGGTTTTATCACGGTTATGCTTCGGTGAAGCTGCCGCATAAGTTCAAAATCGCGGTGGGCGGCTGCCCCAACAACTGTGTCAAGCCCAACCTGAACGATTTCGGAATTGTCGGGCAGAAGGTGCCGGTTTTGGATTTGGAAAAGTGCCACGGCTGCGGCCGCTGTCAGGTATCGCAGGCCTGTCCCATGGGCGCGTCCCAGGTAGTGGACGCAAAGCTGGTGATTGATCCCGACAAATGCAACAACTGCGGGCGCTGCGTGGGCAAATGCCCGTTCAAGGCGGTGGAGGAATATACCACGGGCTACCGCGTTTATATCGGCGGCCGCTGGGGGAAAAAGGTTGCCCACGGACAAAAGCTGGGTAAGGTATTTTTGAGCGAGGAGGAAGTCCTCTCCGTGCTGGAAAAGGCGATCCTGCTTTTCAGGGAACAGGGCAGGACGGGAGAACGGTTTGCGGACACCATCGACAGACTGGGCTTTGCAAATGTAGAGGCACAGCTTTTGTCGGATGACATTCTGGAGCGGAAAGAGGAAATCATCGGCGCGAAGCTGCACTTAAAGGGCGGCGCGACCTGTTAAAGGCGGCCGTATTGTTGTGTGACGGCGGATAACGGTCCAGACAAGTCTGGGCCGTTATTACGCATTGGGGCATTTTTCAGACATGCTTTTGGGGGGACAAAATGAAGTTATCGTACAAACGGCCCGCACAAAACTGGCATGAGGGATTTCCGTTGGGAAACGGACGTCTGGGAGCCGTCTGGTACCGGGAAGGCCAAACGCAAATCCTGCAGGTCAACGAGGATACGTTATGGTCCGGCTATCCGGCCGAAACGCAAAAAGGTTTCCGGCCAAAAGATCTTGCACAGGCAAAGGCGCTGGCAAAAGAGGGACGTTACCTGCAGGCCATGCAGCTTTTGGAAGGGCGGATGCAGGACACCGAGGACGTGCAGGTTTACGAACCCTTTGGCAGCGTGGCATTGGAATTTGCCGGTGGGGACGATGCCAAGGAATATATAAGACAGCTGGATTTGGAGCGGGCGGTGGCGCAGGAGGAGTATGTAGAGAACAAAAAGCGGTACCGGCATACCTGCTTTGTGAGCGCGCCCGCACAGGGAATCTGCTACCGGGTGTGGGCCCAGGAGCCTTTTACGGTGCGGCTGTATGCGCAGGGCAGTTTTTTGACGAAAAAAGAGTACCGGACGGACGGCATTGTCCTGTATGGGCAATGCCCCGGCAGAAACGGTTTTACGGTGGGCAACCCGCCGAAGGATGGGGAGATTCCTTTTTCCAAAAACCCGAAAGAGCAGGGAATGTTTTATAAAGGAACCGGAAAAATCCGCACCGTGGGCGGCCGCACGCAGGCGCGCAAGGACGGCGTCTGGTGCATGGATGTGACGGAGGTGACGCTGTTTATCGCCGTCCGCTCCAGCTTCAACGGATACGACAGGCATCCCTGTCTGGAAGGCGCAGACCCGGATGAAGGGCTTTTTTGGGATCTTTCGGCGGCGGACAGGGATTTTGGGCAGCTTATGGAGGAACATGCGGCGGATTACGGGCGCTATTTTTCCCGCATGGGTTTTTCCCTGGGGGGAAAAAAAGATGGCAGGGAAGGGATGGATCTGGTGGAACGCCTTGTGCGGTTTGAAAAGGAGCCCTCGGATCCCGGGCTTGTCACGCTGCTGTTTGATTACGGAAGGTATCTTTTGATTTCCTGTTCCCGCCCGGGTACGCAGGCGGCAAACCTGCAGGGAATCTGGAATCCCCACGTCATGCCCCCGTGGTTTAGCGATTATACGGTAAACATCAATACGCAGATGAATTACTGGCTGGTGGGCCCCTGCAATTTGGCGGAACTGATAGAGCCGCTGGTGCGGATGAACCGGGAGTTGTTGGACAACGGCAGACAGACTGCCCGCCTGTTTTTTGGCTGCAACGGCTGCGCAGCTTTCCACAATGTGGATTTGTGGAGGAAAACATCCCCGGCGGACGGCAGGGCCGTATGGGCGTTTTGGCCTTTCGGGGCGGCATGGATGTGCCGGAACCTGTACGATACATACCTGTTTACCCAGGATCGCGCATACCTGGAGGAAATTATGCCGATCCTGCGGGAAAATACGGTTTTTTGCCAGCAGGTTTTGGAAAAAACCGGGAAAGGCTATGCGGTCTGTCCCGCCACTTCCCCGGAGAATGAATTTTTGTGGGAGGGGGAGCGGGTATCGGTGGCATATTATACCGAAAACACGCTGGCCATTATCCGGAACCTGTTTTGGGATTACCGGGAAGCGGCGGAAATCCTGCAGCAAAAGGATGAGGTCTGGCAGGAGGCAGGGCGGCTTTTGGGGGAGATGGTTCCCACAACAGTCGGAAGCGACGGACGTATCTTGGAATGGAACCGGGAATTTGCCGAGGCAGACCGGGAACATAGGCATTTGTCCCATCTGTATGAACTGCATCCCGGACGGGGCATAACCCGGAAGGAGGAAGGCCTGTACCGGGCGGCCCAAAAGAGCCTTGCACAGCGGGGGGATGAAGATCGGAAGAGCACACGTCTGA
>CARDPF010000324.1 GCA_948960675.1 uncultured Eisenbergiella sp. | reverse complement strand
TACGGTGCGCTGGGGGCGTTTTCCACCGGTGTGGGCAGCACGGACATGGCCGCAGGAATGGCTACGGGGAAGGCGTGGTTTAAGGTGCCTGCCGCGATCAAATTTTGCCTGACCGGTAAACCTTCCAAATGGGTGAGCGGAAAGGATGTGATTTTACATATTATCGGCATGATCGGGGTGGACGGCGCGCTTTATAAATCCATGGAATTTGTGGGGGACGGCATTGCGCACCTTAGCATGGACGACCGTTTTACCATTGCGAATATGGCGATTGAAGCCGGGGGAAAGAACGGGATTTTCCCGGTGGATGACAAGGCGCTTGCCTATATCAGGGAGCATTCCGATAAACCGTATACCGTCTATGAGGCGGATGCCGACGCGGTTTATGACGAGGAATATACCATTGATTTGAGTACCCTGCGTCCCACGGTCGCATTTCCCCATCTGCCGGAAAATACAAAGACCGTGGATGAGATTGTAGGGGATATCCCGGTGGATCAGGTGGTGATCGGTTCCTGTACCAACGGCCGTCTGGAAGATATGCGCATTGCGGCGCAGATTTTGCAGGGCAGGCATGTGGCCGACGGCGTCCGCTGCATTGTCATCCCAGCAACCCAGAAGATCTATTTACAGGCGATGGAAGAGGGACTTTTGAAAACCTTTATAGAGGCGGGGGCGGTGGTGAGTACGCCTACCTGCGGTCCCTGTCTGGGCGGTTATATGGGAGTTTTGGCGGAGGGGGAACGCTGCGTTTCCACGACAAACAGAAACTTCGTGGGCCGTATGGGACATGTGAAATCGGAAATTTATCTGGCCAGCCCGGCAGTTGCGGCTGCCAGCGCGGTTGCGGGTAAAATTGCGGCCCCCACAGAATAGGAAAGGATAGTGTAAGGATATGAAAAAAGCGACAGGTAGGGTTTTTCGGTACGGCGACAACGTGGATACGGACGTCATCATTCCCGCCCGGTATTTGAATTCCTCCGACCCGGCAGAACTTGCGGGACATTGCATGGAGGATATTGATAAAGAATTTACCGGCAAGGTACAGCCGGGGGATATCATTGTGGCGGACAAAAATTTTGGATGCGGTTCTTCCCGGGAGCATGCGCCCATCGCCATCAAGGCATCCGGCGTAAGCTGTGTGATAGCGGAAACTTTTGCGCGCATTTTTTTCCGCAACGCCATCAATATCGGTCTGCCCATCATTGAGTGTCCGGAGGCTTCCAGGGGCATAGAAGCGGGGGATGAGGTGGAAGTGGATTTTGACACCGGTATTATTACCAATAAGACGAAGGGGACACGGTTTCAGGGACAGGCCTTTCCGCCTTTTATGCAAAAAATCATCGCAGCAGGCGGCCTGGTCAATTACATCAACGAAAGTAAATAAGAAAACCAATATTCAAAAAGACCGTACTTTTGGAAAACACGTTTCAAAAGTACGGTCTTTTTATTCCCATTGGGTCAATAGCGGTTAAAGCAGGCAAAAATTTCCTGCGTGCGCGGCATGGCCAGGCTCACCGGCACGTAAGAGGAATCACATACGGCGCCGAGGCCCTGCTTTTCGATGAGGGCGCCCAGCTGTCCGATCAGCTGGGTGAGGGTCAGCCTGTTGCCCGCATAGTGTTCTTTGGCATAGCGCAGCATGTAGGCCAGCGCGGTGGTCTGTTCGCTGTCCACCAGCTGTTCCACATACCGCAAATCCAGTGTTTCCTTGTCGACCATAAAGGAGGTTTTTCCCAGGGTTTTTACCTTGGCGTGTTCCCGCTCCCGTCCGCCGGATTTTTTGCCGCTAAGGGGCAGTACCCGTTTGGTAGAAGGCAGGGCAAAACCCTCTGCCCCGAAATGCTCTGGCTCCCGCTTGCGCAAAACTTCCTGCACATGTCCGGTGATGTCCAGGGCATGGTAGCTGTCCATCTGTAAGACGGTATCTGCGATATAGAAGTAAGAGCCGCAGCTTCCGATAACCAGAATGGTGGAAATCCCGGCTTTTTCATACAAATCCCTTGCCCGGTTTAAAAAGGGTGTGATCGGTTCCTTGTTTTTACTCACGATCTGCTGCATCAGGGCGTCCCGCACCATGAAGTTGGTGGCGGAGGTGTCCTCGTCGATGAGGAAAAGCCTGCTGCCTGCCTCCATGCTTTCCACAATCGCGGCAGCCTGGGAGGTGGAACCGCTGGCGTCAAGTGTGGAGAAGCTGCGGGTGTCCGATCCGTTTGGCAGGTCATTGATGAACAGGGAAATATCGGTATCGGTGATTTTACGGCCATCCTCCGCCCGCAGTTTTACCGCAGTGGGATCGGTGATGACATATTCCCGGCCGTCCCCGGCGATATGGTCGTAAACGCCCCGTTCCAGGGCTTTGAGCAGGGTGGACTTTCCGTGGTAGCCGCCGCCTGCAATCAGGGTGATTCCCTTGGGGATTCCCATGCCCCGCAGCTTTCCGTGGTGGGGCAGGTCCAAAGTGACGGCCAGCGAATCCGGCGCCGAAAAGGGAATGGCCTTGGTCATGGGGCGGTCGGAAACGCCGCTTTCCCGGGGCAGGATGGCGCCGTCAGCCACGAAAGCAACCAGCCCAAGCTTTTCCAGGCTGTTTCGGATAAACAGCTGATCCTCACTCAAAAAAATGGCTTTTTCCACCTCTCTGGCGGGGAGTGCCTGGTAAAACAGGGCGGAGGAAGCGCATTTTGGCAGGTAATCAAACAGGATTTTGTGCAGTTCCCCGGCCAGTACGGTGCGGCCTGCGGCGGGAAAGCCTACTTCAAAGCGGACGGTAACGCCTTTTTGGGTGATTTCGCAGGCGGTGCGGGTGAGCACCTCCTGTCCCGGGCGGCTTATGCCGATCAGGCCACTTTTGCCGGAACCGCCTGCCTGAAAGGTAAAGCGGCCGATGGCACGGCCGAAAGCGCGCAGCACATAGTCTGACAGCACCCGCCTTTTTTGGGGAGTGTCCAGATAGTTTGCCGGAAAAGCAGCGCGGTGCATGTCCACGTCGATGTGCAGCCGGGAAGGCGCGGCGAAGGGATCCCCCTGCACATGGTCGATTCCCAGCGTATAGGTGGGAAAGGAATACATTCCGGCCAGTGATTTGTATGCGGGATAGCCGCGATGGTCGATGGACTTTAATAAGGTTTCCAGTTCCGAAGATCTTTTCATTTTAATCCCCCATTCTTGCTCCGCCTGCGAATTTGGGCGTAAGCACAAATTTGCGTGTGAAAAATCTTGCGTATATGGATTTTTCACACTAACCTCCCTGCCCGCCAAAGGCGGGCGTAAATTTGCGGTTGAAAAACTGTCGCGTATGGTTTTTTGCCCGTTTCGTTCATGGAATTCCTTCCAATTATACAAAGGATTTAAAAGAACGTCAAGCCGGGAAACTTTGCGCGGCAAAAATCAAGTTACAGTTCATCCATCAATGTCATTGAGTTTAGCCATGGATCCGGGCAGCGTGCCGATAGGCTGGGGACGGAAATTTAGCAGCAGGGCAGTCCTCTTGCCGGGCAGGCGCATCCAAAACTGTACTAGGTACAGCATGCGCATGTTCACATGTAAAACAGGGAATTTCACCAAAACGCCGTTCCATTCCAAGCAACCGGA
>CARDPF010000323.1 GCA_948960675.1 uncultured Eisenbergiella sp. | reverse complement strand
ACAGGGGCCCTCCGCGTGATAATGCACCACATCGTATCCGCCAAATAGCAGACGGACGGATGCCAGAATGGAATATACCATGGCGTTTAAGCTGCTGTTTTTGAACGTGGGAATGACAATCAGGCGGATTCCCTTATATCTTTTCCCCCGCCCCCCGTCAAATTCTTTTCCCGATACGTGATAACCGGAACGGTTATAGGCATCCACCCGGTGTCCCAGCTGTACAAAACGGGTGGAAAGCTCGTCCACCACAACCTCCACCCCGCCTTCCCTGGAAGGAATGCGTTTTTGCCCCAGCATCGCAATTTTCAGGGAGTCCTTCCGGCTCCGCTTTCTTTTTTTCCCGTATTCCTTGTGTAAATACCATAAAAACGAAAAATTGGTATCCAAATACCGTTTTACAAGCCGCCTCGGATCCTGCACCATGCGGTAGAGCCACTCCAGACAGCACTCTTGCATCCATCTGGGCGCACGGCTGGCCGTCCCCGCGTGAAAGTCAAACCCGGCGCCTACCCCCAGCATCACCCCCCGGAATTTCCCCTCATGGGCCGCCATCCACCGTTCCTGCTTGGGCGCGCCAAGGCCCACCCAGATAAAATCCGGTTCCGCCTTACGGATCCTTTCGACCACCGCCCGGTCCTCTTCCTCCCGCAAGGGCCGAAAGGGCGGGGAATACATCCCCACAATGCGCAGCTTCGGATACTTTTCTAAAAGCCTTTTCTGCAGCGCCCCCAAAACCTCCGGCGTGCTCCCGTAAAAATAGTGGGTATATCCTTTCCCCTCCGAAAGGGCAAAAACCTCCGTCATCACATCCGGGCCCGGCACCCGGCCCGCATTTTTATGCCCCATGGCCTTTTGGACAATGGAAAGCGGCTTTCCGTCCGGCAGGTTGAGGGCGCTGCCGTTCTGCACCGCCCGGTATGACTTGTCCCGGTACGCCGTCACTGTGGTATGCACGTTGGATACACAAATATAACGGCCGCGCAACTCCTCCAAATGCCGTTCCAGATAAGCCATGGTTCTTGCCATCGTCAACACATGAATATTCGTTTTTAATATTTCCGTATACACCAAAGCTTTCATGAAATCCTGTTCTTTCCCTCTCACCCGTCAGCGCCGAAAGCGCGTAGCAGCCGGCTTTCACGCGTGGTGGCGCGCCAACCCCGGCGCATGCCAGTTCACTTACCGCATTATAACACAGACCGACCTTATTTTACAACCATCGCCTTGTGCGGCCCCTATCATTTAGTAACAGTTCAGCCTGCAATGTCATTTCGTTAACGTCTAAGCCAGCCGGGAGGGAAATAAAATTCTCAAGGAGCCCCTGAAAAAGCGTCGGCACTTGGTGAGGTACTCCACGAACCTAGTGTCCGCTACGCTTTTTATGGAGCGAAAGCGTGGCGACGGAGAATTTTATTTCCCTCCCGGCGTCCGTAGACGTTAACTTAATGACATTGGGGCTGAACTGTTACATCATTTATCATTCCCCTTCCTGCCAAAAACAAACCGCCTTTGTATCTGGTAGCTGATAAAGAACAGGAAGGTGTCCACCACAGCCTTGCACCAGGTTTTGGACACGGCAAGCCGCCCGACAATCCCCGAGACCAGGGCCGCAGAACAGGCCGCCTGCGCTATGCAAAGGACATAATAACGCCACAGGGAACTTTTCGCGCCCTGGTCGCTTGCAAATACCACTTTCCGGTTCACACTGTAATTGTACAGGGAGGACAAAAGCCTGGCCAGCGCAGTGGCCGCCCAAATGCCTTTCGTCCCGGACATCCATAAAGACAGCAGGGAAAAAATCCCAATATCCAGCAGGGAAGCGCTCAAAGAGGAAAAGATATATTTCAAAAATCCCCCCAGCAAAATCCCATAGATGGCAGCGGAGTCTTGCAGCGGCCTAAAATGCGTACCACTGTTTCCCTCCAGATACACCGTCTCGATTGCCATCTCCTCCAATGCAATCCGGTTTTTCACCGCCGCCACCAGCATGGAAGTCTCATACTCAAACCGCTCCCCCTTTAGCGCCAAAAAACAGGACACACAGCCTTTGGGAATGCCCCGCAGGCCGGTTTGGGTATCGCTGACTTTTGCCCCGTAGAGCAGACGGAAGAAAAAGCAGGTAACTTTGTTGCCGAATTTGCTTTTAAGGGGCACCTGCGCTTTGTCAAAATTCCGGACACCCAAAAAGAGCCGTCTTTCCCCGGCATCCGCCATTCTCTCATCCATGGAAACCACATCCCCCACCAGATGCTGTCCGTCGGAATCCACCGTGATGACGCTACGCACCGTCCCTTGTGTCCCAAACCGGTTTAAAAATTCGTTAAACCCGTTTTTGAGTGCCCGCCCCTTGCCGTAATTGACGGCATGCCGCAGCACAATGCATCCCATCTCTGCCAGCCGGGCATAAACCGGATCATATTCTTTTGCGCTCCCGTCATTCACCACAATGATATGGGAAAAACCCTGTCCCATTAGTTCCTCCACATAGGAAACCAGCTTGGGCTCCGGGGACAGGGACGGGATCAAAATGACACTGTGTCTCATGAAACATCCTTCCGCTTTTGTCAAACACACCCTAAAACTCGATCAACTTCAAGTACCTATGCAGCGCATCCTTCCAATCCGGCAGGGGCACAAATCCGTTTTCCGAAAGCTTGCTTTTATCCAACCGGGAATTAAACGGGCGTTTTGCCTTGGAAACGCCGTACTCCTGTGTCGTCACCGGAACGACCTGCACCCGTTCCTCCGTATATTCCCCATGTCCGAGTGCAACGGCCTGCCGGAAAATTTCTTTGGTAATCTCATACCAGCTCACATAGCCGCCCTCGTTGGTGGCATGGTAATAGCCGTACTTTTCCGTCTCAATCATATCCACCAGCAGCCTTGCCAAATCAAAGGTATAGGTCAGCGTACCGATCTGGTCGTTCACCACCCGGATGGTATCATGGGTTTTCCCCAGCTGCAGCATGGTCTTGATAAAGTTTTTGCCGTTTACGCCAAAAACCCATGCAATCCGGACAATAAAATACTTTTCCAGATTGTCCGCCACCGCAAACTCCCCTTCCAGCTTTGTTTTCCCATACACGCTCAAAGGATGATAGTCCCTACAGTCCGGTTCCCAAGGTTTGGTTCCCTGTCCGTCAAACACATAATCCGTGGAAAGGTAGACCAGCTTACAGTCCAGCTTTTTGCAGGCCAGCGCAATATTCCGGGTTCCCACCGCGTTGACCAGACGCACCGTCTCCTGCTTGTCTGCGTCCTCCGCCAAATCCACCGCCGTCCAGGCCGCACAGTGCACCACCACGTCGGGCTTTAGGCTGTCAAGCACCGCCTCCACCTTCCCCCGGTCCGTAATATCCAACTCTACATAAGGCATCCCGGTCACGGCCGTGCCGTCCGCAATGCCGCTATAGGCAGGCGCAAGATCCGAGCCGACGCCCTCATATCCTCTCTTTGCCAGTTCGTTCATCACATCATGACCCAATTGTCCGGCCACTCCTGTCACCAATACTTTCATCTTAACAAACATCCTCCTTCTTTCCTGTTAACCTTCCTGAGATCGGAAGAGCGTCGTGTAGGGAAAGAGTGTAGATCTCGGTGGT
>CARDPF010000322.1 GCA_948960675.1 uncultured Eisenbergiella sp. | reverse complement strand
GTGTGACTGGAGTTCAGACGTGTGCTCTTCCGATCTGCCATACTGGCGGCGGAACGCATCCAGCAGGAACTGGCCGGCTACAAAAACGTGGCCATGGACACGGGCTGCATTCCCCAGCTGTCCGACTCCCTTGTATCCACGGAGGAAAAGCGCGCCATTATTGACGAGCGCGTCAGCATGCACGGATTCCAGCGCGGCAACCTTGTGGGCGCCGACGGTATCAGCATCTTTGACGGAAACGACTATTCCGACCGGGAATACGTACAGCAGGCGATGAAAGGAACGGTATACGTATCCGAACCGCTCATCAGCAAGGTTACGGGCGACCTGTCCATCATGGTTGCCGCGCCCCTGTACGCAAACGGAAGCCGCAGTTCCGAAATTGTCGGTGTCGTCTATTTTGTTCCCCAGGAGACTTTTTTAAATGACATCGTATCCTCCATCAAGGTCAGTAAGAGCAGCAAAGCTTATATGATCAACAAATCCGGAGATACCATTGCCGATACCACCCTGGACACCATTACCACCCAGAATATCGAACGGGAGGCCCAAAGCGATTCTTCCCTGCGGGAACTGGCTGAGATCCATGCAAACATGCGGCAGGGCAAAAGCGGTTTCGGAAGCTTCCACAGTTCGGAAGGCCCCCGCTACGCCGCCTACGCACCGGTAGAAGGCACGGACGGCTGGAGCGTCGCCGTCACTGCGATGAAGGCAGACTATCTTGCAAATACATATTTTGGTATGTTTATCAATGTGGCGGTCATTGTGATATCCATTCTGGCCTCCATTGCGGTCGCCCTGAAATTATCCAGCAATATCAGCGTACCCATGCGGGCCTGCGCGGAACGGATGAAGCTGCTGACAGAAGGCGACTTAAAGTCTCCCGTCCCTCCTGTCCAGGGCGAGGATGAAACCGCAGAACTGACCCGTTCCACGGCGGAAATGGTCACGGGGCTTAATATCATCATCAACGACATCGGCCATCTGCTTAACGAAATGGCCAATAAGAATTTTGACATTGTTTCCTCCCACAGGGACGCTTATGTAGGGGAATTCCAGAGCATCCTTTCCTCCATGCGCAACCTCAAGGTGGAGTTAAGCGGCACGATGCGCCAGATTGACAACTCCGCAGGGCAGGTTTCCAACGCCAGCGGACAGGTTTCCGTCGGCGCACAGACCCTGAGTGAAGGCTCCATTGAGCAGGCCAGTTCCGTGGAGGAACTTGCCGCCACCATCAATGATATTTCGGCAGGGGCCAAAAAAACCGCAGGGGCCGCCGAAGAAGCCGGACAGCTCGTCGGGCAGGCTGGCGCCCAGTTGAATGTCAGCATTGACTATGTGCAGGATCTCAACAGCGCCATGGAAAAAATCTCCACCTCTTCCGAGGAGATTTCCAAGATTCTGGCCGTTATCGAAAATATTGCATTCCAGACCAACATTCTGGCCTTAAATGCCGCCGTTGAAGCAGCGCGCGCGGGGGCCGCCGGAAAGGGCTTTGCAGTCGTCGCCGACGAGGTGCGCAATCTTGCCACCAAATCCGACGAGGCCGCCAAGGCTACCAAGGAATTGATCGAAAGTTCCATCACAGCCGTCCATGCGGGCAGCGATGTGGTGAACAAAGTCACGGAATCCCTGCAGAAAACCGGGCAAATTGCAGGTAACGTGACCACCCAGATGGATATCGTGGTGGAAGCGGTGGAGAACCAGACTACCGCCATCGCACAGGTAACAGAGGGTATCGACCAGATTTCCTCCGTGGTACAGACCAACAGCGCTACCGCCGAGGAAAGCGCCGCCGCCAGCCAGCAGCTTTCCGCCGAAGCGGCAAGCCTAAAACAGCTGGTAGACCAGTTCACCCTTGCCAGGGAGTAATATCACTTTGTGACGGTTCCGCTTCCTAAACTGTCACGGGATTTATACACCACCAAACGAATGCTGTCTGCTCTGGGATAACCCAACCCGGGCAGGCAGCATTCGTTACTATTCACGGCCAATGTCAGTTAGTTTCCACCTGCAAACTCCGAAGTGTTGTAATACTGCGCCTGCGCATTCCAAAGCTGCGCATATTGGCCCTTCTGGTCAGCCAAGAGTTCTTCATGGCTTCCCCGCTGCACCAGCCGTCCCTCACTAAACACCGCTATGTCGTCGCAGAAGCGGCAGGAGGAGAGGCGGTGGGAAATATAAATCGCCGTCTTTTGCCCCACCATCCGGTCAAACCGGGAATATACCTCGTATTCGGCTTTCGGATCCAGCGCCGCCGTAGGCTCATCCAGCAAAATGAACGGCGCGTCCTTGCACAGCGCCCGGGCAATGGCAATCTTCTGCGCCTCCCCGCCGGACACCTCAATGCCGCCATCGTCGTAATCCTTATACAAAAATGTGGAAAGACCGCCCGAAAGCCTTGAAAGCCGTTCCCCAAATCCGGCGTCCTGCAGGCATTTTAAAACCTTATCTTCCGGATAATCCATGGCTCCCGCCACATTTTCCCCCAAAGGCAGGGGATACAAATATAAGTCCTGAAACACCACGGAAAACAGTCTGCGGTACTCATCCGCCTTGAATTTCCGGATATCCACCCCGTTTAACGTAATTTCCCCCCGTTCCGGCTCATAAAGCCTGCACAACAGCTTGATCATCGTGGTCTTACCGGAACCATTCCTTCCCACAATGGCAAGTTTTTCCCCGATGGACAATTTTAGGGAAAAATCCTTGAGGGCATAATCCGGTGCTCCCGGATACCGAAACCAGACGTGGGAAAATGCAATCTCATACGCGCAGTCGCTGCGTTTTTCCACCGGAAGCTTTCCTTTATACATTTCATCCTCCAGTTCCAAAAGCTCCAGAATGGAAAGCTGCCTGCGGCACGCAAGGGCGATCTGCCCCGCCGCCATGGCGATATCGCTGACCGCGCCCACCAGGTTGGAAAGCGCGCCCGCATACTGCAAAACGGAACCTGCCGGCAAGACGCCGGGCAGGGCCACATACGCCACCCAAAAATAGGGGAAAATCCGGAAAAAATGATCCCCGGACGACCGGATAAAACTGTTTTTCCCAAACATCCTCCCGATCCCTGTATCCTCTTCCCGCCTCGGCCCCCGCAGCCGCTCGATCGTATACTTGTCAAACAGGCCGTAACCGTTATAAAGGCGCACATCCTTCCCGTTCTGGTACGAAAATCCCTGCTGCTGCGCAAACTCATAGACAAAACTCTGTTTTTGCACCATTTCCTCTTCCGTCTTTTCCCGCATCAAAACATCGTTGCCCTGCCGCTCCAGACGCTGCTTTGTCCGGATAAAGGCTGCCAGCCCTGCCAGATAAAACGCCAGAAGTACCCACACGGCCCACTGTCCGGTGCTGCGGATCGCGAGTAAAACCGGGGCCGCCAATACCAGTGCGCCCACCATTCCGAAGATTCCCTGCGCCATATAGTCAAAATTCCAAAAAATCGTGAAAATGCCGGCCCCCCACTCGTTGTCCTTCCGGATTTTTTCCTGAATCTGTAAAAGCCTTGGGCTGTCCAACAGGGAAAAATCCATCTGCATCAATTTTTGGGACTGTACCAGGCGAAAGCGGGAAGCAACCAGCCCCCTTTTGACCCCTACCAGCCCCCAAAGCTGCCTTTTGACCGCCTGGCAAAACCAGATT
>CARDPF010000321.1 GCA_948960675.1 uncultured Eisenbergiella sp. | reverse complement strand
CTTCCCCGCCCGTTGGCACGCCCCCCAAAACCCGTGGCTTAACTAAGTGACATTGTACGTGAATAGTAACATTCCATAACGTAACTGCAATTTCCCGATTTTTTTGGGATTATCCCTTGACCTTTACGTTGCGTCATAGTTTATGATATAGAAAAACAGGAAAGGAGCAGGAAACATGAAAGTATCTGCCACGCGTGCAGAGGGTGTTTATGCAAAAATGAGCGGCGCGCCTTTGCACAAAAAGAATGACATATACCGGCATGCACGGATGATGCCCATTGTTTTGGAAGCTGCGAAGGACTTTGGGAATGGCTAAAAAACTGATGTCCGTCCATGATGTTGCCCAGCTGACCGGTATCACCGCCCGCACACTTCATCATTATGACAAAATCGGGCTGTTAAAGCCAGCAAAGGTAACACAGGCCGGCTACCGGATGTATGATGATACGGCCCTTGGCCGTTTGCAAACCATCTTATTGTTTCGTGAATTACAGTTTCCCTTAAAAGAAATCAAAGCGATTCTTGACAGCCCGGATTTTGACCTGACAGAAGCGCTTGCCCAGCAAATCAGGCTGTTGGAATTGCAATATAAACACATAGGGGAGCTTATTACCTTTACCAGACAAATGCAAAGCAAAGGAGTGATAACCATGAATTTTGAAGTTTTCGACAAGAGCGAAATTGAAAAGTATGAAGCGGAAGTCAAGGAAAAATGGGGCAATACCAAAGCGTACCAAGAATACAGGCAAAAGGACATTGCCCGAAACGAGGACAGTTATGGCAAGCTTGCAAACGAACTCATGACAATATTTTCCGAATTGGGAGCGTTAAAACATTTGCGCCCCGATGCCGATGAAGTACAAAAGAAAATCTCTGCATTACAGAAATTTATAACCGACCATTACTATACATGTACAAATGAAATTCTTCATGGATTGGGCGAAATGTATGTATGTGATGCACGCTTTAAGAACAACATTGACAAAGCGGGGGGAACCGGAACTGCCGATTTTGTCAAACAGGCCATTGATGTGCATCCATGCCGTTAGGGCCCGGCTTTTGTTCCTTTTCACAGGAAATGTCCAGAACATTTTAAGACAGGTCTGCGCATTTACTGCGCAGACCGTGATAATACGTGGCAAAAAGCAGGCATCCGCCCTTTCCCCCTGCCTGCAAACAAGGGGGCTTCTCAATACCCGATCATGGGAATGGACAAGGGCTCCTGCCCAAACGCCTCCTTCTCCCCGTTTTTTACTTCATAAAGCACGGCTGCCGTTTCCTTTGCCGCCGCCATCAGCTCTGTAGAGGGCTGCATGCAGATGTCCACCATACCGATCTGATAGTTTTCCCCGTCAAAACGACCCAGACAGAACTGGTCATTATACTGAAACCAATGGGCTCCCACGCCATAAGGATGTCCGGCCACCTTTTCCACATAATAACGGTACATCACCGCCCGCTGCTCCTGATCGGGCACACCCTTTAAACCGGTGGCCAAAAGCCCGCGGTCCAAGGCGCCGCTGTGGAACTCTCCCAGCAAAATGGGAAGATCCACCCCTGCATTTTTCACGAAATCCATATCCTTTGTGGGGTCAAAGTCATAGCAGTTGATGGAAAATACATCAAAATACTCCCACCCGGCCATCATATCCCGGTTATAGGCTTTCGACCAGCGGAGTCCCAGGTTCAGGTGATTGGGATCCACCGCCCTGCAAGCCTCTGCCGGTATCCGGCTGTATTCCCGAATCAAAAAGACCGAATACTCCCGTAGGTCTTTTTCCGATCCAGGGTAACGCTCCATGCAGCTCTCAACAGGCTTTTCCAAATCGGCAAAATCCGTAAAGTCCGTCCCCCACGCTGCATTCAGCGCCCCGGCGGTTCCATAACGCTCCTGCAAAAACGCTATCAGCCCCTGTTTGCAGCAGGTTCTTGCAGGATTGCGCAGCACTTCATCTGCGATTGCCAGATTTTCCACAAAATTGAACTCGGGCTCATTGCGGAGAAAATATCCGATCAGCCACGGATCCTCCTTCCACCCGTTAAGCTGCGCGGCATACACCCGGGCGTTTTCCCTGTATTCTTCCGACAACACATCCGGAAAATCCCTGAAAATCAGCGTTTTTGTCATAGGGAATCCGGGAAGTTCGCGCACATAAGGCAGGCTGTCATGCCCGTCGTTTACATGCAGGCCCGGAAAGTTGCCCTGGGAGTTGATCCCGTTTGTTTTTAGGGAACGCATGGCAATCTCCTCCCACTTTTCCCTCCAACGTTGCCCATAAACGCGTTTTAAATTTACACCGGCAAAGTTTAGGATCTTAAAATGCTCCGGCTGCATATAGGCAGTCCTGCGGCGGATTCCCTCCGTGTAAAATTCCTGCCACGCCGGATCCTTTTCATCCGGCAGATTGTCACACACCGTTTCAAAGCCGTCGATCCGGCAGCCGTCCCCGGCATGGGTACCGCACGGCCCCATGGAAAAGTAGTCGCAGCCGTCCGGGTCGATCAGATGCCACCGCCCGTCCGCCGTTTTAAGGGTGGAGAAAAAGCCCGTTCCCTCCTTCAGCTTCCTTTGCCCGTCCCCGCCCCAGCGGTTCCATGCGGGAAAAGGATATTCTGCAACTCCTTCCTGCGCCTCCATGCTTTCTTTCAATTCCTCAAAGGAATGGATCTTTTTGGGCCATTCTTTTCCCTTCCACTGGCCAAAGGTGTCCACCACCTTCCGGTCCGGCATGGGAAATGTATCCGGCATGCTGTCTGTCGTATAAAAGCCAGAAAACCGCACCCTTACCTCATGAAACACTTTCTCGATCCCCAGTTCAAAGCGGGAAACCTCGCTGCGTTCCATGCGGTGTCCGTGGCACACCAGCTTCAGGGTTCCCGGCGTCCTGTTGGTGTAAATCGTGCTGTTATCCAGCAGCTTCAAATCCAGACATATGCGGGTCGGAAAATGGGGCAAAAGCCCAAAGCGAAGATACAGCTTCTCCCTGTCCTCCCCCTGCGCAAAGCACCGCAACATCATGGCTGCCGAGTGGTCTTCCAATATCTCCACATCCCCTACCACATACCTGTCTTTTGTCCCGGTAAGCTGTGGGATGCCAATCCCGCCCCCGGCGCTGCCAAGCCGCACAATGCAGGCCTCCACACCGGCCTTTTCCATAACGGCATCCCGCAATTCTCCTTTTGTCCAATCAATTTTCATAGGAAACCCCCTTATGGGGTTTCCTATGAAAGGCATGCACACATGCGGCTTTGCCGCATGGTGCGCTCACGGACTGCGCAGCATGTGCGCGTTCCTGCTTGCAGTTTTTGTTCGCTTTCATAGAAAACCCCCTTGCCGCTCTTTGGCGGCGGCTGCTTAACCGACGTGGCGTTCAAATCTTGTAAACTGGAGAATGTCCTCAATTTCCGCCATAGCATCTGCCGGGATGGAAAAATCGCTTGCGGCGATGTTTCCGGCAAGCTGCGACGGCCTGCTGGCTCCAGTAATTACGCTGCTGATAATCTTTTTATCCAAAATCCACGCAAGCGCCAAAACCGGCATGGTGACCCCAAGCTCTCCCGCAATCCCCGAGAGCTTTTCTACCTTATCCAGGTTTTCATCCGTCAGCAAGATCGGAAGAGCACACGTCTGAACTCCAGTCACACA
>CARDPF010000320.1 GCA_948960675.1 uncultured Eisenbergiella sp. | reverse complement strand
AGATTCCCATGTTGAATTGGCTTTGGTGATTGAAAAAGAGTTGGCAAATGTGATATGATAAAACTGATTGCAGAGCAGCGGGGTATTTGACCTTCGCGGCATTCGTCAAATAGCCATGCAGGCATGGCTATTTTCCTCATTGCTCGTGGAAATCAAAAAGCAGAATGACAATGATGGCAGGAGGTGGACAATGAAAATAGGGGCACAGCTTTACACAGTGAGGGCGTATACCCAGAATGAGAAGGATTTTGCGTATACGGCGGAAAAAATTGCGGGCATGGGTTATAAGACCGTACAGCTTTCCGCTATCGGCAAAGAACTGCGGCCGGAATGGATCCGGGAGACCTGCGAGCGCTTCGGCTTGGAGATCGTGCTGACACATAGCGATTGCAACCGGATTTTGTATGATACGAAAAAGCTCATAGCCGAGCACGATATCCTGGGCTGTCAGTATATCGGGCTGGGGGCGATGCCGGACAAATACCGGACGCCGGAATGGCTGTACCGTTTTGCGCAGGATTTTAAGGAGCCTGCCAAAAGGATCGCGGACGCGGGGAAGCTTTTTATGTACCATAACCATGATTTTGAATTCCGCAGGTTTGCGGCGGAGGGCGCGCCGGATGCGTCTGAAAAAAAGAGGGTGATCGAATACCTTGCAGATTGGTTTTTGCCGCAGGAGATGGGCTTTACGCTGGACACCTTTTGGGTGCAGGCGGCGGGAGGTGATGTGTGCCAGTGGATCGAAAAGCTCAAAGACAGGATTCCATGTGTGCATGCAAAGGACATGGAGGTGGCAAAGCAAGGCCCCGTGATGGCGCCGGTGATGGAGGGGAATATGAATTTTGCAGCTATTTTGGAAGCGCTTGGGGGTAGCTGCTGTAAATATTTGCTGGTGGAGCAGGATACCTGCCAGACCAGTCCCTTTGACTGCCTGCAGATTAGCTACCGCAATCTGGCGGGGGCATTGCAATGAGGAAGAATGGAGACGGCAAAATGGAAAAAGTGAGACTTGGGATTATCGGGATCGGGAACATGGGGAGCGACCATGCAAGGAGCCTGCTGGCGGGAAAGGTGCCCGAAATGGAGCTGGTGGCGGTGGCGGATTTGCGGGAAACCAGAAGGCAATGGGCAAAAGAGTCCCTTCCGGATACGGTGCGCATTTTTGAAGACGGGGACAGCCTGATTGAGGCCCACTGCTGTGACGCAGTGCTGGTGGCCACGCCCCACTATGACCATCCACGGTTTGTGGTAAAAGCGTTGGACAACGGACTGCATGTGATGAGTGAAAAGCCCGCCGGGGTGTATACCAAGCAGGTGCGGGAAATGAACGAAGCGGCGGCCTGCTCGGACAAGACGTTCGCCATGATGTTCAACCAGCGCACCAATCATGTATACCGCAAGATGAAGGAAATCGTGGAGGGCGGCGCATACGGAGAGATCAAGCGGGTAAACTGGATTATTACGGACTGGTACCGTTCTCAGGCCTATTACAACTCCGGCGGCTGGAGGGCCACCTGGGCAGGGGAGGGCGGCGGCGTGCTGCTCAACCAGTGTCCCCACAATCTGGATTTGCTGCAGTGGATCTGCGGGATGCCGGTAAAGGTGCAGGCGTTTTGCCACAACGGAAAGTGGCATGACATCGAGGTGGAGGACGATGTGACCGCCTATCTGGAGTTTGCAAACGGCGCAACCGGGGTGTTTGTGACGACCACGGCGGACGCCCCCGGAACCAACCGGTTTGAAGTTACGCTGGAGCGGGGCAAGCTGGTCTGTGAGGATGGGCAGCTGACGTTTTACGAACTGGAGGAGAACGAGAGAACCTACTGTTTTGAGACGACGGAGGGCTTTGCAAAGCCTGCAGGGCATTTTGTACAGCTTGAGACGGACGGGGAGAATCTGCAGCATATCGGGGTGCTGCGGGCCTTTGCCGCCAACATCCTGCGGGGGGAAGCGCTGGTTGCCAAAGGGTGTGAGGGCATTAACGGCCTGATGCTTTCCAATGCCATGCATTTGTCCTCCTGGCTGGGCAGGGCAGTGACGCTTCCGGTGGACGAGGATTTGTTTTTGGAAAAACTCAACGAGCTTCGGGCTTTATCCGCAGAAAAAAAGGAGGTACAGGAGGCGACCTTTGATACCAGGGGAAGCTATGGTGCGAAATAGCAGCAACGATAGCGAACCGGATGGTGGGAATCGGGCGGCAGGATGGCCGCCCTAAATCAAGGCGGACAGGCAAATACAGGGAAAAAGATATGATACAGTTTACCGGGAAATCCGTATGCAAGGGTATTGCGCTGGGGCCGGTCAGGGTTTGGAAAAAGCCGGACGATTCGGTAGAGCGGGGCAGTGTGCAGGATACGAACGCGGAGATCGGGAAGGTTTTGGCGGCGTGCGCGCAGGCGAAGCAGCAGCTGAAAACCCTGTCCGAAAAAGCGCTGGAGGAAGTGGGAAAAGAGGGCGCGGCCATTTTGGAAGCGCAGCGGATGATTCTGGAGGATGAGGCGTATCTGGGGGCAATCCGCAACAAAATCCGGACGGAGTCGGTGTGCGCGGCGTACGCCGTCGCTGCAGCGGGGAAGAAAATTTCTGGTGTGTTTGCCCAAATGCAGGATGAAGAAATCCGGGAGCGGGCGGCGGACGTAAAGGATGTGTCGGATCGTCTGCTCCGCATTTTGAAGGGAAACGGGGAGGAAGGACTGCCAAAGGGCAGCCCTTCCATTATCGTGGCCAAGGATTTGCGTCCCAGCGAGACAGTGCAGATGGAAACTGGGAAGGTACTGGGGCTTGTGATGGTACGCGGCTCCGCAAATTCCCATGTGGCGATATTGGCACGGATGAAA
Source organism: uncultured Eisenbergiella sp. (assembly GCA_948960675.1). Classification (GTDB taxonomy): domain Bacteria; phylum Bacillota; class Clostridia; order Lachnospirales; family Lachnospiraceae; genus Gallintestinimicrobium. The sequence goes on along the minus strand of CARDPF010000320.1, from coordinate 817 downwards.
AACATTCCTACGCTGACCGGGGTGTCCGTAGATCTTAAAAAAATCCGCACCGGCATGGAAGCGGTGGTGGACGCATTTTTGGGGAAGGTGATATTTGAGCCGGATGAGGCCGTGCGCAGGCAGGCAAAAGACAGGATGGAGCAAGAGGGGAAAAACAGGCTCCTGTTGGAAAAACTCAAAGGGCAGCCCACCGTAACCTGGGACGGAAGGCGTATCCGCCTGTGCGCAAATATCGGCAGTGTGGGGGATGTGGCGTGTGCGCTGGAAAACGACGCGGAGGGAATCGGATTGTTCCGCAGTGAATTTTTATATTTGGGCAGGGACAGCCTTCCGGCGGAGGAAGAGCAGTTTTTGGCGTACCGGCAGGCGCTGGAAAGGATGGCGGGCAAAACGGTGGTCATCCGTACCATGGATATCGGGGCGGACAAACAGGCAGGATATTTGGGACTGGAAAAAGAGGAAAACCCTGCGATGGGCTATCGGGCCATTCGGATTTGCCTAAAACAACCCGGGATTTTTAAAACACAGCTTAGGGCGCTTTTGCGCGCTGCCGTGTACGGCGATCTTGCAATCTTATATCCGATGATCACTTCGGTGCAGGAGGTGCGCCAGATTTTTGCAATCGTTGGGCAGGTGCAGGCGGAGTTGGATGCCGCCGGCATTTTGTATAAATGTCCCAGGCAGGGCGTGATGATCGAAACGCCTGCGGCGGTGATGGTGAGCGGTGAACTGGCCGGGCTGGCGGATTTTTTCAGCATCGGGACCAACGACCTGATCCAGTATACGCTGGCGGTGGATAGGCAGAACGAAAAGCTGG
>CARDPF010000319.1 GCA_948960675.1 uncultured Eisenbergiella sp. | reverse complement strand
AGGAAGACCTCAAAGTGACCGGAGGGGCGACCCATTAAAGCCTCCGGCGGGCTGCGCCGACGACAATTTCCACTCCGCCGCAGTGCGTTATACCGCACTGCGGCGGTACATTCCCACCACAACTACAGCAATTTCTTTACTTTTCGTACAGGAATTTTTCGGGCAGTTCCACTTTAAAGGCAGCGGCCAAATCCCTGAAATTTTGCGGCGTGATCGTCTGGCGCTTGTCCGGGCGCATGGAAAGCATTTTTACCAAAATTTCCGCCGCCTTTTCCACCGTATGGGCAAGGCCGAAGGTGAGGTCGAAGTCCTCTCCCGCGCAAAACATCCCATGGTGCGCCCAGACGGCCACGTCGTAGCTTTCCATCAGCCTGCTGGTCGCCACCGCGATATCGCGCCCGCCCGGCACCATCCAGTCCACCACCCCGATTCCGTCCGGGAATACCACCGGGCATTCGGTGGCCATCTCCCACAGTTCGCGGGTGAACGCCTCGTCCGTAAGGGGCAGCACAAAGGTCAGCGCAATCAGGTTGGTGGCATGACAGTGGTAAACCACGCGGTATTTTTCATCCCGCTTTTTTTTCACCTCCAGGTTCATCAGATGGCTGGGCAGTTCGCTGGTGGGTTTGCCCCCGTTTACCAGCCCCCATACAATGCGGTAGTGATCCCCGGCAGCGTCCACTTCGATGATACCGATGGAATCCTCCGGAGCCCGCATTACATTCCGGAAATATTTACCGCTGCCCGTCACCAGAAAGTATTCCCCTGCCAGCAGGGGTACGCTTGCGCCGATCGGCTGCCACGCATCGTCCCCACACAGCCCGTCCCTGATGCCCTTGATTTCTTCCGCTTTCACGCGGTAACTTAAATTGCCGCCGTTTCTCTCATGCCAGCCCATCTGCCAGCCGTCGTCCGCCAGCCGCATAAATCCCTGTACAAAGGGCGCGTCCAAAACCTTCACGTTTTAAGTCCCCTCACTTTCTGTCCGCCAAAATCTGCGCTTCATAGTCTTTTACCTGCGCATACCATGCGCCTTCCACAGGCACATTACACATTTCACAGAAATAGTTCCACACATCCCCCATGGGATATAGCTTCATTTCCTCCTGCAGCACCATCAGCTCGGTAAAATTCCCCTCCTCCTGCAGCTGCTTCATCCGCCCTGCAGGCTGCAAAAGCGCAAACAAAAGCGCCTTTTGCATATTGCGCATGCCTACCACCCACGCGCTGATCCGGTTGATGCTGGCGTCAAAATAATCCAGCGCCAAAAATACCCGGTCAACGGCGCCGTTGCGCACAATCTCCTTGGCAATCTCCTTGGTCTCGTCATCCAGCAGTACCACATGGTCACTGTCCCAGCGCACGGCCCTTGTCACATGCAGGGCCAGCTTTTCGGAAAACAAAAGCATGGAAGGAATCTTATCCGAAACCACCTCCGTGGGATGGTAATGCCCGTTGTCCATCAGGCTTAAGATTCCCTTCTGCGCCGCATAATTGACGCAAAACTCGCTGGAACCCACCGTATAGGATTCCATCCCGATCCCGAACACTTTTGACTCCAGACACACATAGACCTTCGTCTTATCATAGGGCTGCCCCAAAATCTTATCCAGCGAATCCTTAAACCTCGCCCTTGGCCCCAGCCGGTCTGCAGGCACGTCCTTTAAGCCGTCCGGAATCCAGATATTCATCACGCAGGGCTGTCCCAGCTGTTCCGCAAAATATTGGGAAATCCGGATACACGCCTGTCCGTGCCGTATCCAGAACTGCCGGATTTCTTCGTCAGGGCTGGACAGCGTAAACGGCTCTGCCTTTGGGTGTGAAAAGAAGGTGGGATTAAAGTCGATCCCCAGTCCCCGCTCTTTTGCAAACTCCACCCACTTTTGAAAATGTTTTGGTTTTAGCGCATCCCGGTCTGCAAACTCCCCTTTTTCAAAAACCGCATAGCTGGCATGCAGATTGATCTTGTGGGAACCGGGAATCAGCCGCATGGCCATATCCATATCCGCCATCAGTTCTCTGGGCGTCCGCGCCCTGCCCGGATAATTCCCCGTAGCCTGGATGCCCCCGGAAAGCGGGCCGTCCTGATCGAATCCCCGCACATCATCCCCCTGCCAGCAGTGCATGGAAATACGAATGTTTTTTAGCGTCTCCAGCGCACGGTCGGTATCCACACCGGCCTGTTGATACAGCTTTCTGGCTGACGCATATCGTTCCTGTATCATCTCCATTCCCTCCTCTTATGGCCGGTACGTTTTGATTTCGTTGGAATCAAAAATACATTTCCGGGCCTCCTGCAAGTTTTGAAATTCTTCCGCATAAAGCATCTGCACGGCGACATTTCCGATGGCAGTCCCTTCCCCGGGTCCTGCGTACACGGTCTTTTGCACAGCTTTTGCCGTCAGGCGGTTTAAGTATTCCGCGTTGGAACCGCCCCCTACAATATGCAGCGCCGGATATGTGACTTTTGTCCGCTCTTCCAGCTTGCGCGCATTCTCTTTGTAACAGGCAGCCAGACTGTTATAAATGACACAGGCCAGCTGTGCCGTAGTCTTTGGAACCTCCTGCCCGGTTTCCCTGCAATATTCCTGTATTGCATGGGTCATGGACCGGGGCGCCAAAAAACGGTCATCCTCACAGTCCACAATGGACTGGATACGTTCTTTCTCTGCCATCAAACAAAGCTGGGCAAAGGAATACTCGTCTTTGCATTCTTTTTTCAGGGACTGGATCATCCAAAGCCCCATGATATTTTTTAAGTAGCGGAAGCGGTGGTCATATCCGCCTTCGTTGGAGAAATTCAGCAGCCTGCTCTCCTCCGAACAGTCGGCCTCTGCCCGCTCCACTCCCATCAAAGACCAGGTGCCGGAACTGATGTATAATGTCTTATCCTCGTTGGAAGGCACTGCCAACACGGCAGACGCCGTGTCATGGCAGGCAGGCGCCACCACCTGACAGGAAAATCCCACTTCCTTTGCCACCCCCTGTTGTAGGGTTCCCAGCAGGGAGCCCGGCTGGATGATTTTTTGAAAAATCCGCTCCGGAAATCCCAGCATGCCGATCAGTTCCCAATCCCAGTCGCCGGTCTTTGCGTTTACCAGCTGGGTGGTGGTGGCGATCGTATATTCCGCCGCCTTTTGCCCCGTCAAAAGGTAGTGAAAATAATCCGGCGTCATGAGAAGCGCCTGCGCCTGCTCCAAATACTGCGGATATTTTTGTTTGACCGCTTCCAGCTGGTAAATGGTGTTAAACATCTGCTTCTGGATGCCGTTTCTCGCATACAGCGCTTCCTCCGGTATGACCGCAAACACCTTCTCGTCCATCCCATAAGTCCGGCTGTCCCGGTATCCCACCGTATTCCCCAACACCCGGTCCTGACTGTCCAACAGCACAAAGTCCACTCCCCAGGTATCAATTCCCATGCTTGCCGGAATCTTTCCCAACTCCCTGCACTTTTTCATGCCGTTTTTGATCTGGGAAAACAGTTCCGCAAAATCCCAGCACAGTTCCCCGTCTTTTTCTGTCAGCCCGTTTTCAAACCGGTATACCTCTTCCATCACCATGCGCCCGTTTTCCAAATGCCCCAGCATATGCCTCCCGCTGGAAGCGCCGATGTCCACTGCCAAATAGTAATTTGCCAATCCAAAACCCTCCTT
>CARDPF010000318.1 GCA_948960675.1 uncultured Eisenbergiella sp. | reverse complement strand
AACATTTTAGGACTGCCGACGTTTTTAAGCCCGGTAAACAGCCCGGCGCCTGCGCTGATGGTTCCCAGGGTACCGAGCTTTCCTGCGATGGCATCAAGTGCCTGCACGGCCCCCGTGCCAAGGTCTACAAACCACTGCAGCAGGCCGCTGCCAAGGAGGGTGGAGGAGAGGGACTGGAAGGCGGCCTCAAACTGCCTGGTCTTGGCTTCGAGGGATTCCATACAGCGTTCCTGCTCCTGCATGGCAAAGCCGTCCGAATGGGAGGATGCCTCCAGCGCCTTTTGTACCTGGCCGGACTGGAAGGCCTGCAGCAGTGCCTGCCCCTGTTCCATATGCCGTTTGCCGAAGAGGACTTCATCCAGCCCGGCCCTGTTGGTGGCGGACAGTCCATCATAAACCCGGGAAATGTCCTCCATGATGTCATAGTAATCCCGTAACTGCCCCATGCCGCCGAGGGTGTTTACCTTCCCGCCGGTGTAGCGGAGGACCTGTTTCTGGACCCCTTGGATGGAACCGGCGGTTTCACTGGCCTCCTCGCCCAGGGCGGCAAGGCTGTCCCGCATGCCGAGGAGGCGCATGGCGGAAACGTCCAGGAAGCTGCCGAACCCGGAAGCATCCTGTCCGGAGGCTGCGGCCAGCATGGCGAGGGACTGGTCGAGCCCGGTTCCCGCCGCGGCCAGGGAGGAAGCGGACTTTGACAGGCCGGAGCCCAGCGCATCCGCGCCCACGGTGAATTCCTTCCCGAGCCTGCCCAGTTTGTCAACGACGGAAAGGGAGCCGGAGGCTTCCAGGCCGAATGCCTGCAGGGCGGAGGTGATGTGGGAGGCGGCCGCTGCACTTTCGGTGCCTGCGATGTTTGCATAGACGGAAGCGGACTTGGCAAGTTCCGCGGCATCCGTGAGGGAAAAGCCCATCCCGGCAAAAGCGGCGGTTTGGCGGATGAGCCCGGAGAGGGAGGTTCCGAGGCTGTGTGCCGAGGCGGCGGCGGAATCCAGGAATTCCCCATAACTGCTGCCAGCCGCATTGGTGGCGCGGTAAAGGCTTTCCATGGCGGAATCCAGTTCATAAACGGCTTCCGGCATTTTTTCCAGCTGGCGGATCAGTTTTGTCATGGCGGTACCGGCGGACAGCCATTTGGAAAAGGTTTTCCCGGCATCGGCAAGCTGGGCTTTGAGGCTGCGGAGCAGTTTTTCGGTGGTTTTTGTGGGGTCGTTAGTACTCATTGTGTGAAATCCTCCTTTTTAAGGTATGGTTTGATTTATGCGCATGCCTTTTGGGGCTGTGCAGGCTGTCAGGGTTTTGCAGTTTCCGCCGACATGGAACCCACTTTTTCCAGCTGCAGCGCCATGCCGGATAACGCTTCCGAATCGGCAAGGCCATAACCGGCCTTTGAGAACAGCGTTACCGTATCCATGTAATCTTTGACGGAAACTGCCAGCTGCTGTGCTTTGGCGGTGACCCTGTCCAAATAGTCGGGAAAACCGTCCCTTGTAATTTCTGCGTTGGCCTGTGCCAACGCCGTCATGGACTGGTCCAGTATTTTGGCTTCCGTCCACGCTGCGCGCAGCTGTGCGGCAAAATGGACCAGAAGCCCCTGACCGCCAAACACCTGTAATACTTTTGAAAACCCGTCCTTTAAAATGCCCGTCACTGTCTGACCGGTGTTTCCCGTCGCTTTTAGTTCCGAGCGGAAAGAGGACAGCTGCGCCTGCAGGGTATCCAATTCCGCGTTGGTTTCCGCCGTATTGGCCCGGTCCAGCAAAGCGCCATACTTTGCGTTCATGTCCGGATTTTGGAGCATCCTGCCGCTTTGCCGGGGCAACGTCCTGATTTCATTTAGGAGTTTTTCCTTTTCGGCAGAAATATCAACGCCAACTGTAACCGGTTTTGCGTCCGCCTGCCTTTGCGCCTGTGCCGTTGCCTCCTGCAAGGATGCCGCAACATCCCTGCCGTTTACTTTTCCCGTCAGGCTTATGTCACCGTTTATGGAGGCAAGGTCCTGATTTATCTGGGACTTTGTTTTCTTCCTGTGCAGGGTTCCTACCACAGGAAGCCCGAAATCCCCAAGGTTTTTGAGATCCTGCCTGATCTGTTTTTGTGACTGGTTTTTCTTGAGCGATGCAATTACTTCCACTATGAAATTGTTTTTTGGCATGATGTGAAATCCTCCCTGCAATTTTTGTAAATGAAAAAGACAGCCTTATGGCTGTCTTTCGCTGTTTAAGTGTTGGGCTTTTTACATGTTATCCAGCAGTTCCCTGAAGAAATCATCAGCGGCGCTGCTTTTGTCTAATAAATCGCGCCAATCCTTGTTGGCTGTATTGTACTTCCTGTTGCATGTCAAAATCTCAAAGGGTTCCCGGTTCTTAAATTTCAACCGGATAACCAGTTCCGCGAGTTCATCAGTGGAAGTCTCGGTTATGACTTCCGAGTCGGCCGCGCCCACAATTGCCCCCACCGTACCGAATAAAACCGCACCTTTGCGCGCATTGTTTTTGCTGCTGATTGTCCGGGTCAGTGTCCGGTTGCTGGAGACTATCACCTTTTCATAATCCACCAAACCGGAATAGTCTATCTCATAGGATTTAAAACCATACCTGATAACAAGGATTTTCTTCTGGGTGGTATCCACGTACAAATGGGCATCCACAATTTTTATTTCCTTATCCGCATTCATGCCCTCATATTCATACCAGCAATGGTATATGCCATCTTCCTTTTTAAACAGGCCTGTCTTTTTTGGTTCTTTTATGACTTCGCATTTAAAGTCTTTGTCAAAGCCTTTATTGTAACCGGCCCAAGACAATGCCTCGGTTTTGCTTTTTGCGCGTGTTTCATGATCGTATAATATAATCATACCTTATCCCCCATAGAAAATTATTCGAAAGTTCCGTTTCCAGTATTGTTTTAATTATACCATTGCTTTTTTAGTTCTGCAACAGGATTGGATGCAAATCAAAGGATGTGATGTAACAGTTCAGCCTGTGGCTTCACTGTTACAGAATCCAGCCCATTTAAAATTTGCTTTCAGCAAAGGGCTGGATTCTCTGGCTGCATTCACACATTCTCACGGGCTTTGCAGCAGGTGCAAAGCCCTGGGCTGAACTGTTACGATGCGATTTCCAGCCAGCAGGCAGGAGGGTTCCGTCTTTTTATGTCAAATTTTTCCGGATTTTATGCGGATTGGGTGGTTTATCGTAAATCCGGCCTGCCAGTCCGGGCAGTTCCGTCAGGGAAAGGCGGCGCCACGGTGCAGGCGGTTTCCCAACAGCGGGCAGGGGGACGCACGGTTTTTTCAGGATGCTGGAACCCGGACGGAGAAATTCCCCAAAATGGGGGATGGCCCTGCGGCAGGGCGCAAAACCGTCCAAACGCAGGGCGTTTTTTGCGCCCTGCTGCGTTTAGGGACAGCACACATTTTGGTGGTATTTCCCGTGTGGGTTCCTGCAAGCCTGAAAGGACCGTGCGTCCACCTGCCCGTTGTTGGGGAGCCGCCTGTACCGTGGCGCTGCCTTTCCCTGACGGAACTGCCCGGGGTGGGATGCATAAGCACATTTTCCACACCGGCGGAAGTGGAGATTGATGCCGTGTTCAGCAGTACTTTTTTAGGTAAAAGAGGGCAAGGGCCTCTGAACACTGTCCTGCCGCAACCTGCT
>CARDPF010000317.1 GCA_948960675.1 uncultured Eisenbergiella sp. | reverse complement strand
CCCCTCGCGGGGACGTGGATTGAAATCACAGATGCTGCCGTGAGAAACACTACTGTTACAAGTCGTCCCCCTCGCGGGGACGTGGATTGAAATGACCGAACCAGAAAATCTCTCATGGCTGACATCGTCGTCCCCCTCGCGGGGACGTGGATTGTGATCCCATAAATATTTAAGCCGTCTCCCTGACAGCGGATCAGTTTCCACAGTTCCCACTGGTTTTTGACAGGGATATAACTGGCCTGCAAAAGTCGTGCTGGAGAAGGGCAATATCCACTCTACATCTTTGGCATCGGTTTTGAGCCCAGGAAGCGCTTTCATATGGCAGGCATTTAGTACGCAGGAACTTAAGAATGTTATGTAGGGGCTTCCGGTAAGAGAATGTACTTTCTATAGCGGCCATCATACAGCCGCCATCCCTGAGTCAGTTGGTTATTTCAAGGGGAACCCTGATTGCTGCCCCAAATTCTCGGATTTTCCGTCCGGGAGCCTTGTAAGCCTGTAATGACCATGCGCCCCTGTTGACAGACGGGAAGTCGCCCCTGCCACGCCTGCAGACATATCGCCTGAGTCCATGGCTAACTAAATGACATTGGCCGTGAATATCTGGACTACTAGAGCGTGTTTGAAAATTGCTTTCTGCCAGATGTGCGTTACACTTTGTGGGACATTTGTGTCAAATGAGGGAGCCGTAGTGGGCTACGTTGACCGAATTTGGCACAAATATCACGCGAAGTGGGGCGTGCAGATGGCGGGAATGAATTTTCAAACACGCTCTACGATTCCCGTTACAGTTTTCGTCCCCTTCTTGACAATTTCCGATGGACAGCGTAACATAACTTCAGATATTGGAAATAGCCATAAACAGAAGAAATTAATTCATGTTTTTCGTTTCATGAAGGGCAGGAATTGTAACGGTTCAGACAGGTTTGCGCTTTGCGCGCGGATACGGTGACAGGGCAGCGTTGTCTGGACTGTCACAGAGGACTTGCGAAGACGGACAGGGGGGCAAAAGATGACATTAAAGGAATTGCCGGTCGGAAAAAAAGCAACGATTACGGCAGTAGGCGGAGAAGGCGCGCTGCGGCAGCATTTTTTGGATATGGGCGTGATTCCGAATACGGACATTGTACTGGTAAAATATGCACCGCTGGGAGATCCCATGGAATTTATGGTGCACGGTTATGAACTGACATTACGCATTGCCGACGCGCAGAAGATAGAAATTGAAAATGTCCGGGAAGCGGATACGGATCCTGTGGGAAGCAGTAAGAAGGGGGACAGGAAAAATATTGCGCACCCAGGGCTTGGTGAGAGTGGAAAATATCATGCAAAGGCGACCGAAAAACCCTTGCCGGACGATACGGTATTGACCTTTGCGCTTGCCGGAAACCAAAACTGCGGCAAAACAACGCTTTTTAACCAGCTGACAGGCTCTAACCAGCATGTGGGGAATTTCCCCGGGGTTACGGTAGACAGAAAGGACGGGGGAATCAAAGGGCACGACAATACCCTGATTACGGATCTGCCGGGCATTTATTCCATGTCGCCTTACTCCAGCGAGGAAATTGTGACCAGAAAATTTGTACTGGATGAGCACCCAAAGGGAATTATCAACATTGTGGATGCCTCCAATATAGAGAGGAACCTGTATCTGACCATGCAGTTGATGGAACTGGATGTGCCCATGGTTTTGGCGCTTAACATGATGGATGAGGTGAGGGGAAACGGAGGCTCCATTCAGATTAACGAGATGGAGGAGATGCTGGGAATTCCGGTGGTGCCCATCTCGGCGGCGAAAAATGAAGGAATTGCGGAATTGATCAATCACGCGGTGCATGTGGCGAAATACCAGGAATGCCCCGGAAGGATTGACTTTTGCAGTGAGGACAAGAATGGGGGAGCCGTACACAGGTGCCTGCATGCGATCATGCACTTGGTGGAGGATCATGCGAAACAAGCAGGGATTCCCGTCCGCTTTGCGGCAAGTAAACTGGCAGAGGGGGACGTAAGGGTTCAGGAACGGTTACAACTGGATCAAAATGAAAAAGAAATGCTGGAGCATATCATTTGCCAAATGGAGACCGAAAGCGGACTGGACAGGGCTGCAGCGATTGCCGATATGCGCTTTTCCTTTATCCGGGATGTGTGCAATGCAACCGTAGTCAAGCCAAGGGAGAGCAGGGAGCATGTGAGGAGTGCCAAAATCGACCGGTTTTTGACGGGAAAATATACGGCAATTCCCGCCTTCATCGGGATTATGGCATTGGTTTTCTGGCTGACCTTCAATGTAGTGGGCGCATGGCTGCAGGGACTTTTGGAGGGTGGAATCACGTGGCTGTCCGGTGTGGTGGACAAAGCTTTTGTTTCTGCCGGGGTCAATGAAGTGCTTCATTCCCTGGTGATAGACGGCATTTTCACCGGGGTCGGCAGTGTGCTCAGCTTTTTGCCGATTATTGTAACCCTGTTCTTCTTCCTGTCGTTGATGGAGGACAGCGGTTATATTGCAAGGGTCGCTTTCGTGATGGATAAGCTTTTGCGCAAGATTGGTTTGTCGGGAAGGAGCATCGTGCCGTTGCTGATCGGGTTTGGCTGCACGGTTCCCGGCGTTATGGCTACGAGGACGCTCCCCTCCGCAAGGGACCGGAAGATGACGATTCTTCTCACACCGTTTATGAGTTGTTCTGCAAAACTGCCGATTTATGCATTTTTTACCGCCGCCTTTTTCCAAAAAAGCAGGGCGTTGGTCATGATTGGCCTGTATGTGCTGGGGATTGTATTGGGGATTTTGGGGGCACTGGTGTTGAAACGCACCACCTTTAGGGGGGAGGCGGTGCCTTTTGTGATGGAACTGCCAAATTACCGGATGCCGGGAGTAAAGAACGTGGGACATTTGCTCTGGGATAAGGCAAAAGATTTCCTGCAGCGGGCGTTTACGGTTATTTTTATCGCGACCATAGTCATTTGGTTTTTGCAGACCTTTGATTTTGGATTTAATATCGTCGAGGATTCCCAGAACAGCATACTGGCAACTGTGGCCGGATTGGTTGCACCCATACTGGCGCCGCTGGGGCTGGGTGACTGGCGTATTTCCACGGCCCTGATTACAGGGTTTATGGCAAAGGAAAGCGTGGTGTCCACGTTGTCGGTTTTGTTTGGGACGACGCAAGCCCTGATGGGGGTTCTTACGCCTGCGGCGGCGGCAGGGCTTTTGGTGTTCTGCCTGCTGTATACGCCCTGTGTGGCGGCGGTTGCGTCGGTAAAGAGGGAACTGGGGACAAAATGGGCCCTGGCGGTAGCGGGCGGGCAGTGTTTGATTGCCTGGTGTGCTGCTTTTATAGTAAGGCTGATCGGGCTTTGGGTGTAAAATCCTGAAAAAAGCGTTCAGACAAAACGGTGTATTTGCCATGTGGTTTGTCTGGACGCTTTTCCGCAATGTGACAGGTAGGTAAAAATGCAATAAAACGGGGGCTTACCAGGAAAAGATGGGTTTTTCCGGATCATTCATGTACCAAAAGATTTCTCCTTTGGGGACGTCGGCAAGCTTACAAAGCTGCCGTATCTGCCGGCATTTGGATTCCGTGTTGGAATAGGTGCCGATGCGGTAGGTATGTCCGTTAGCCATGATCTGTCGGAGATCGGAAGAGCACACGTCTGAAC
>CARDPF010000316.1 GCA_948960675.1 uncultured Eisenbergiella sp. | reverse complement strand
CACGCCTCCCAAAGCCCGTGGCTTAACTAAGTGACATTGCCCGTGAATGGTAACCCCGTACATACAAATTTTTCCTTTTTGCTAATATAGTGCTTGTAAATTGTTAAGCCGCTTGTTATAATATGCTAACGATGTTGAGAGGGTTTCCAAAAAGGTTTTGGAAGCCCTCGGGAACTGTTCGGAAGATTTTGGCGCCCGCCATAGCGGGCAGACGGGAGCAAGAATGGGAGAGATGGTACAGGATTTGGGAGTGAAGGACAAGGTACTGGCTTATTACAGAAGTTCCATGCCCTACTGTGACAAGACCGACGTGCCCGAAGGGGTGTTGGAGGCCTTTGCGGATCACGCCTGCTTTTTGCGGGAGCAGGTAGCATGGTGCAGGGAGCTTCCCGAGGATATTTTCCTGGAAAATGTCGCAGCGTACCGGGTTAACAGCGAGCGCATTGAGGACTGCCGCCGCATGTTTTACGACATGGTCATGCCAAAACTTGAGGGGCTTACACAAAAGGAGGCGGTTCTGCGGGTAAATCTCTGGTGTGCGCAGAATGCCACCTATCATCAGGCGGATTACCGGACTGCCAATGCAGTGACCGTGTATAAGAGCGGCTTTGGGCGCTGCGGGGAGGAGAGCACCTTTGCGGTGACAATCCTGCGCAGCGTGGGTCTTGCCGCCAGACAGGTGTACGCACCCTTGTGGTCGCACTGTGACGATAACCATGCCTGGGTGGAGGTATACTGCGACGGCCGCTGGCAGTATTTTGGGGCCTGTGAACCGGAACCGGTTTTGAACCGGGGCTGGTTTGACCTTCCGGCGTCCAAGGCGATGCTGGTGCATGCCAGGGCATTCGGCCTTCTGGAAAAGCAGGACGATGTGATTGCCCGCAATGGGAGCGTGGTCTATTACAATGTGACCGGGCATTATGCAAAGACGGAGGATGTGGTCTTTGTGCTGGAGGATGAAGGCGGCAAGCCCTTTGCCCACGCCCAGATACGGCTTTGCGTGCTGAATTACGCCCATTTTGGCACCATCGCCACCCTGCAGACGGACGGGGAGGGAAAAGTGGCCGTCCGCCTTGGCCTTGGCAGCGTGCGGATTTTCGGAACGCAAAACGGCCGTGAGGTGAGCGGTCTGTTTACCGTTACCGGGAGCGGTACCTTTGCCCTACGGCTGCAAAAAGCGTGTATGGACGAGTGGCAGGAAGGCCGCTTTATTGCGCCCGCAGGCGGCGTGGCTTTTTGTGAGGAGACGGATCCGGAAGTTTTTGTGGCGTTCCAAAAGGAGTTGGAGGAAGCCAAAAAGATGCGGGAAAACCGTATCGCTTCCTATTATGACGCACAGCGGGCGGGGCATTTTGCCGGTGCACAGGAGATTTTGCGTATGGCGGGCGGAAATTTTTCGGAAGTCATCCGGTTTTTGGAAACGGATGGCAACCCTTACCGTCTGCCGATGTTGCAAAGCCTCACCCAAAAGGACTATTATGATGTGAAGGCAGAGGTGCTGGAGGATCATCTGGCCTGTGCCATGCCTTTTGCACACAGGGAGGATGTTCCGGAGGATATTTTTGTCAAATACCTACTCAATCCCAGGGTGGAATACGAGGAACTGGGTACCTGGCGCAGGCAGATCCGGGAAATTTTGGGTGACCGGGTGGGACGGTATGCACAGAACCCGCCGGCTGTCTGGACAGAGATTTGCGAGCAAGTTAAATTGCCCAAAGAAGACGGTTATGATACGCTGCGCATGCAGCCGCTATCCGTCCTAAAGGGAATGCGCGGCAGCCTGCAGGACCGGAAAAACCTGTTTGTGGCAGTTGTGAGAAGCTGCGGCGTTCCGGCAAGGCTGCATCCGGTGACAGGCGAGGCAGAGTTTTACCAAAACCATGCTTTTAGCCCGGCCAAGGAAAAAGGGAAGGAGGACGGACGGACATGCCTGCGTTTTTTGGCAAAAGGCGCCAAGGGATTTGGGTATATGACGGACTGGAGTCTGGAACGTCTGGAAGAGAACGGATACCATGTGCTAGAGCTTCATGATGCAAATTGGGAAGGAAAAGAACTGGCAATACAGGCCAGTCCCGGTACATACCGGGTGACAACTACGGTCCGGCTGCTAAACGGCGACCAGCTGTTTCGGGAATGTTGTTTTGTGCTGGGAGGGCAGGAAAAAACGGTGGAGCTTATGCGGCATGGCGGTTATCTGGACGCAGACGAGGGAAGAATGCTTCCGGAATTGTCAATACATACCCGGGAGGGCAGCGATACCTTGGACGGACTGCGCAAGGACAGACGGGTGATCTGTGCCTGGATACGGGAGGGCGAAGAACCCACCGAACACATCTTAAACGAAATGCTGGAACATATTTCGGATGTGAAAAACTGCTGCGGGCGGATTTTCCTGTTGGGTATGCAGCCGCCGAAAACGGACGGAACCCTTTCTACGCTGCTGGAAGCCGCTCCGGGCGTCCGCTTTTTGGAGGTCGGCGATTTCGGCGCCGCCCTGCAGGCAGCAGGGGCAATGGGAATGGAGGAAGGAAAATATCCCCTTGCGCTTGTGACGGATGAAAAGGGCAGGGGGGTTTATGCCACCTGCGGTTATAACGTGGGAGCGGTGGCGCAGATGCTGATGCGGATGTAGGAAAGATTGCCTGTTTAAGGCAGCGGTGCAGGCAGGGCTGCGCACTTGATGCGCAGCCTATGCATGCGTCATGCGGATTTGCAGTTTTTAGCGGACGGAGGTTAATGTGGAAAATAAGATGAATCAATTAATCGGATATGTAGGGACGAGACAGCTGGGGGCTATGTTAGAGCAGGATATCCGGGATCTGGACGGTATCAACATTGCGTTTGCCCATGTGGAGGAGGGCAGGGTGCGCTGGGAGCATCCGGAATGTTTGGAAGACATTGCGCGGATCCGCAGGATTCATCCGGAAATCAAAATTGTGCTTTCCGTGGGAGGCTGGGGGGCGGGAGGCTTTTCAAATGCCGCCTATACCCGGGAGGGAAGGCAGCAGTTTGCACAGGACTGCGTCAGCCTGGTCAAACAATATGGACTGGACGGCATCGACATCGACTGGGAGTATCCCTGCTTTTCCCTGGCAGGAATTGATGCAAACAGCAGCGACAAGGAGAATTTTACCCTGCTTTTGGCACAGATACGCGCCGCGCTGGAAGGGTTATGCCCCAAACGGTATCTTTTAACCATTGCGGCGGGCGGGGACAGCTATTTTGTGCGCAATACCCAGCTTGCGCAGGCACAGCGGTATCTGGACTATGTGCAGATCATGAGTTATGACCTGCGGGGCGGTTTCCAGATGGTGACAGGCCATCATACAAGCCTGTATGCGCCTTGTGTAGATTTGTTCGACGCCTGTACGGACAAGGCGGTGCGGGAATTTTTGGCGGCAGGTGTGCCAAGGGAAAAACTGGTGATCGGGGCGGCCTTTTACAGCCGGGAGTGGGAAGGTGTGACCAATGCAAACCACGGCCTTTGCCAGCAGGCCAAAGCGGCGGCCCGCGGCCATTCCTATGCCGAACTGGAAAGAGATTTTATCAACAAAAACGGTTTTACCTACTATTGGGACGAGGAAGCCAAGGCGCCCTGGCTGTTTAATGGGGACCGCTTTATCAGCTATGAGGATCCAAACTCCCTTTCCCATAAAATTGATTATCTCAAGGAACAGG
>CARDPF010000315.1 GCA_948960675.1 uncultured Eisenbergiella sp. | reverse complement strand
GCGGAGAAGCTTGCCTATTATGTTAACCAGATTGCGGGGGAGGAGTTTGCAAGGGTACATCACGGGAGCCTGTCCAAAGAACAGCGCGACAGCGTGGAGCAGGCCTTAAGGGAGGGCAGGCTGCGGCTTTTATGCGCCACTTCTTCCATGGAATTGGGGATTGACGTGGGGGAAATTGACGAGGTAATTCAGGTGGGCTGTCCCCGGACGGTTTCCTCTGCCATGCAGCGGCTGGGACGTGCCGGACACAATCCCGGCCGGGTCAGTTTTATGCAAATGTATCCCAGGACGGCATCGGAAGGGCTTTACTGCGGCATGACGGCAGCTTTGGCCATGCAGGGAAGCGTGGAGGAGGCAAGGCCCCCCAGGCTTTGTCTGGATGTGCTTGCCCAGCATTTGGTTTCCATGGCGGCGGGTGCGGCAAAAGACACACAGGAAGGAAGCATCAGTTATTCGGTGGAGGATGTGCTTGCCCTGACCTGCCGGGCATGGCCTTTTGCAGGGGTTACAAGGGAGACGGTGACGGCACTGCTGCGCATGCTGGCAGGCGATTATGAGCATAACCGGGAGGTTCCGGTGCGCCCCAGAATCCTTTATGACAGAATCCACCAAGTGGTTTACCCGGATCCTTACAGCCGGATGCTGGCGGTTGCGGCGGGCGGTACAATTCCGGATAAGGGACTGTATGCGGCCAAAACCTTAGACGGGGTAAAGCTGGGGGAACTGGACGAAGAATTTGTCTATGAATCCTATATCGGGGACCGGTTTTTGCTGGGGGCGTTCGGATGGCGTATCGTGGCACAGGATAAAGATACGGTGTATGTGGAACCGGCAGCGGCAGACAGCGCCCGGGTGCCTTTTTGGAAAGGGGAGATCAAGGGCAGGAGCTTAAAAACCGGACTGGCTTTCGGAAGCATACTGGGAAGTCTGGGCCGGGCGCAGGATAAGACAGAACGGCTCGCACTGTTGCAAAAAATGGGACTGGACGAAGCGGCGGCGGAAAATGCCGCGGATTTTCTCGGGCGTCAGGTTGCTGCCACGGGATGCCTGCCCGATGACAAGACCCTGGTTGTGGAGCATTTTTGCGATCATACCGGAAGCCATCAGATTATGATCCATTCCGTGTTCGGGCGCAGAATCAATGCGCCGCTGGCGATTGTCCTGCAGGATGCGCTGCGGGAAACCTATCATATGAATGCAGGCTGCGTGGATGAGGAGGACGGGATCTTATTGTATCCTTACGGGGAAGAAAAACTGCCGGAGGGCATCCTGCGGGCGGTGGACATACAAAAGGTGCGGGCGGTTTTGGAGATCTACATGCCGCAGACACCGCTGTTTAGCATGACATTCCGTTACAATGCCGCGCGGGCGCTGATGATGGGAATGAAGCGAAACGGCAGACAGCCCCTTTGGATGCAGCGCCTGCGCAGTACGGAAATGCTGGACAGCCTTGTGCAGGAAAGGGGGCATCCGCTGATGGTGGAAACCAGCCGGGAATGCATGGAGGATTTATGGGATGTGGAAGGACTTTTGTGGCTGCTTTCCGGTATCCGGTCGGGCCTGGTGGGGGTAAGGGAGGTGTATGTGGAGACACCCTCCCCCATGTCCCTGCCGCTGCAGTGGCAGGTGGAAGCGGCGGAAATGTATGCCTATACGCCGGTTACGCCGGGTATCCAAAAGGAAGCCTTTGCGCAGCGGAATCTGCTGGAGGGAATCCGTCCTTCCCAAAGGGAATTGGAGCAGGGCAGGACAGGCCGGAGGCTGCCAGAGAACCCGGCACAGCTGCACACCCTTTTGATGACGGAAGGGGATTTGGAAGCCCGGGAACTGGACGGGATACAACAGGAGATGCCGGAGGGGGGACAACAGGGGGATGCACCCTTTGGCGGCTGGCTGGAACGGCTTGCCCGGGACGGTATGGCCGTATACTTGGAACCCGGATTGTGGGTTGCCGCCGAGCATCAGGAGGAATACGGCGAAGCGCTTGCATGGATGAGCGGGGAGGGAACACAAAAGATCCCCGAATCTGCGCTGCATATTCTGCGGCGCATGCTGTTTTACAGGGGGGCGGCGGACAGGGAGCGAATCTGTGGGCGCTATGTAGCCCGGCCCGGGCGGGTGGAGGCCCTTTTGCAAAAGCTTGTGGAGACGGGGGAAGCGGTGGAGGATGAGGGCGTGTTTTACCATGCCCGCCTGTACGGGAAAGCACAGAAAGCGACCCTGCTGCAGCTGCGCAGGGAGGTTGTCACACAGCCGGGGGCGCATTATGCGGCAATGATGGCGCAAAGGAGCCAAATCCACGCATCGCCGCAAGACCAGCTAAGGGAAACCGTTGCACTCTACTGCGGACAGGCGTTTGCGCCGTCCTTTTGGGAGGAAATTCTCTTCCCGGCCCGGGTGAAAAGCTACCGGGGCTCCATGCTGGACAGTTTTTTGGCGCAGGGGGATTATTTCTGGCGTTTTCTGCCGGACGGGAAATTGTGCTTTGAAAAAACGGAGGAGGTGGATTGGGAGGCCGAAACGGCGCAGGAGCATGCCCTGGATTTGCAGGGGGATCAAAAAATTCTCTGTGAACAGCTTAAAAAGCGCGGCGCCAGCTTTTTAAAGCAATTGTCCCACAGTCTGGAAAACGGGGATGCACAGGCGGCTTTGCTGGAACTTGCGCAAAAGGGGCTGGTATATGCGGACAGCTTCGTTCCCGTGCGTCAGGCCCTAAACCGGGACAGAATCGCCAAAGCCACGGCCCGCCAGAGGGTCAATGCCAAGGTGCAGGCCATGTCGGCGGGCAGATGGGACTTGGTACGGCCCTGCCGGGGAAAAACAATGGAGCAGTGGCTGGAAATTCTTTTTACCCAAAACCTGGTTTTGTGCAGGGAGACGTTTCGCAAGCCCGAGGCGGATTCTCTTTCGGGCGAAGTAGTGGGAATGTCCTGGGGGGACGCCCTGCGGGTGCTTAGGGTGTGGGAATATGTGGGAAAAGTGCGCCGGGGATATTTTGTGGCGGGCATGTCCGGCGCGCAGTTTATCCGGCAGGAGGATTATCCCGCCGTGACGGCGGCGCTGGAGACGCTGCCGGAAGAAACCTGCTGGCTGCATGCCACGGATCCGGCATGTGTGTGGGGAAAAGCCCTGCCCCTTTTGGATGGGACAGACTTTTTGGCAATCCCGTCTACAGCCGTGGCGCTGCGGCGGGGAAATGTGACTGCCGTGGCGGAAAAAAAGGGGAAGACGCTGCGGATTTTGGAGCCGGAATATCAGGAAGAGGCAATTTTGGGGCTGGCCGAGGCGTTTCGCGGACGCAGGGTGTTTGTTGGACAAAAGCGCATGGTGGTAAACCAATTTCCGCCGGAGGCGGCGCCGTTTTTGAAAGCGGCGGGATTTCTGCGGGAAATGCAGGATTATGTATTGTATGTGTAGGGGGGCTGGGCCGGGGCGGCGTGTGGACGGGCTGGGCGGTAGAATTGTGTGGCGGGCCAGTCCCTTACCGGGCAGCCGGTTCCTTGCGCATGGTGGCATGTAAAACGATGGAATTTCCCAAAACGGCATTCCATTCCGGCCCAAAAGCGCGGACTGTTTGAGCGCAGCGAGTTTCCGCGTTTTTGGGCCGTTTGGAATGGGGGGCATTTTGGTGAAATTTCCCGTTTTACATGTAGACATGCGCAAGGAACCGGCTGCCCGG
>CARDPF010000314.1 GCA_948960675.1 uncultured Eisenbergiella sp. | reverse complement strand
TGATGCAGGGCTCATTACGAAGACGGCGGAGACGTGTTACCGCAATCCGGTGAAGCTTTTGGCTGCCCGGGAAGAGGGAAAACGCCTGAGCGATACCCAGCGGCATATCGTGGAGAGTGTGCTGGGGGAATTTGACCAAAAGAAACGCAGGCCGTATCTGATTCACGGTATTACCGGAAGCGGAAAAACGGAAGTGTATCTGGGACTGATTGCGGGCATGATAGAGAGGGGAAGGCAGGCGATTGTCCTGATTCCGGAAATTGCCCTGACATACCAGACGCTGCTGCGCTTTTACAAGCGCTTCGGCGAAAGGGTGTCGGTGATGAATTCTTCCTTAAGCGCCGGGGAAAGGCAGGATCAGGTGGAGCGGGCCATGCGGGGGGAAATCGACGTGATCATCGGTCCCCGTTCCGCGCTTTTTGTCCCGTTTCCGCGTCTGGGCATGATTTTGATGGACGAGGAACATGAAAGCAGCTATAAAAGCGAGACGATGCCCAAATACCATGCGCGGGAGACGGCGCTGGAACTGGCGCGGCTTTGTGACGCGGTGGTGGTGATGGGTTCCGCTACGCCTTCGCTGGAAGCCTATAGCAGGGCGATGCGTAACGAATTCGGCTTCTTTACGATGAAAGAAAGGCTCGCGGGGGGACGCCTGCCACAGGTCTATGTGGAGGATTTGCGGCGGGAACTCAAAGAAGGTAACCGGAGCATTTTTTCCAGAAGACTGCAGGAGAAGCTGGAGGAGAGGCTTTTCAGGAAAGAGCAGACGATGCTTTTTTTAAACCGGAGGGGATATGCGGGCTTTGTGTCCTGTAGATCCTGTGGTTATGTATGCAAATGTCCCCACTGTGCAGTGTCCCTTTCGGAACACAAAAACGGGAGTCTGGTTTGTCATTACTGCGGATTTACACAACCGGCCCTGACACGCTGTCCCCAATGCGGTTCCCCCTATATTTCGGGCTTTAAGGCAGGGACGGAGGCGGTGGAAGAACAGCTTTTGCGGCGTTATCCCACGGCACGGGTGCTGCGCATGGATGCCGATACCACAAAAACCAAGGACAGCTATGAAAAACTGCTTTCCGCGTTTGCCAACCGGGAGGCCGACATTTTGGTGGGGACGCAGATGATTGTCAAAGGGCATGACTTTGCGAATGTGACGCTGGTAGGGGTTTTGGCGGCGGATCTTTCCCTGTCCGTGAACGATTACCGGGCCGGGGAGAGAACCTTTCAGCTTTTGACGCAGGCGGCAGGGAGGGCAGGCCGGGCCGAAAAGCCCGGGGAAGTGGTGATCCAGACCTACCAGCCGGATCATTATTGCATCCGGTATGCGGCGGCGCAAGATTACGAAGGGTTTTACCGGGAGGAAATCCAGTACCGGTCATTGCTTTCCTATCCGCCCACGGCCCATATTTTGGCGGTGCAGCTGTTTGCGGCCAAGGAGGAGGCGGCGCAGGAGGCGGCGCAGGAGGCGGCGTATCTGGCACGGCGTGCGGCCGGGCAGGAGACAGGGATGGGGAGCGGGAGCGTTTCTGGTTTTGTGCCCCAGACCGTTGTCATCGGCCCTGCTCCTGCGCATATTGGGAAAATAAATGACGTTTACCGCTACGGCGTGTATATAAAGAGTAAAGAGTATCAAAGACTGGTGGAGATCAAGGATTTGATTGAGAAATACCGGGCAGGGCAGGAACATCCCAAGGGATACTGCCAGTTTGATTTTGACCCCATGAGCGCGTACTGAGGAAAAGGGGTTACGATAGGCGGCCTTTGGCCGTGAATCGTTACGAAAAAGAGAGGAGACGGTTGAAATGGCAATCCGCAACATCAGGGTGATGGGGGATCCCATCCTGACAAAGCAGTGTAAAGAGGTCAAGGAAGTGACACCCCGCATCAAAGAACTGGTACATGACATGCTGGAGACGATGTATGAGGCAAACGGCGTGGGGCTTGCGGCTCCCCAGGTGGGGGTGTTAAAGCGCATTGTGGTCATTGATACCACGGGGGAAGATCCGCTGGTTATGATTAATCCCTGCATTTTGGAGAGCAGCGGGGAGCAGACCGGCGGGGAGGGCTGTCTTTCCGTGCCCGGCAAAACGGGAACCGTGACCCGGCCCAACTATGTGAAAGCATCGGCTTATGACCTGCATATGCGAAAGTTTGAGGTGGAAGGCACGGAACTTTTGGCCAGGGCCATCTGCCATGAACTGGATCATCTGACCGGAAAGCTTTATGTGGAAAAAGTGGAAGGACAGCTGATGGACACGGAAGAATATTATGAACTGTATGGGGAAGAAGAATAGGTTGAAAAGCATTGGACGGTGCGGAAGGGAGGCTTTTGGTGAAGATCGTTTATATGGGGACGCCGGATTTTGCGGTAACACCCTTGCGGGCTTTGCTTACGGCAGGGCATGAGGTGACGGCGGTGGTGACACAGCCCGACAAACCAAAGGGGAGGGGCGCAAAGGTAATGATGCCGCCGGTGAAGACCTGTGCCATGGAATATGGCATACCGGTGTTTCAGCCCACAAAAATCCGGGAACCAAAAGCGGTGGAGACGCTGCGCCATTTTGGGGCAGATGTTTTTGTGGTGGCGGCCTTTGGCCAGATTTTGTCCCGCGAGGTTTTGGAAATTCCCAGATACGGCTGCATCAATATCCATGCATCCCTGCTTCCGGCGTACCGGGGGGCGGCTCCGATGCAGTGGGCGATTTTGAACGGGGAAAAGCGCACCGGCGTGACCATCATGCAGATGGATGAAGGCATCGACACGGGCGATATGCTGCTAAAAGGGGAGGCAGCCATAGAGGAAGGGGAGACGGATCTTTCACTGCAGGATAAGCTGACAAGGCTGGGAAGCCGCCTGATCGTGGAAGCATTGGAAAAGCTGGAGGCAGGGCTTTTATGCCCAAAGAAGCAGAAACAGGAGGACGCCAGCTATGCTTCCAGACTGACCAAGGCCATGGGGGAGTTGGACTGGGGGCTGGATGCGCAGACTTTGGACCGAAAAGTGCGCGGGCTGTATTCCTGGCCGGGGGCATACACTTATTTTAGGGGAAAGCTGCTCAAGGTCTGTGAGGCACAGCCGGTTTGGGAGGACACAGACGGACAGCCGGGAACGGTGAGCGCGGTCACGAAGGATGCGGTACTGGTCAATACGGGGAAACAAAAACTGGCTCTTTTGCAGGTACAGCCGGAGAGCAAAAAGCGGATGGCGGTAAAGGAGTTTTTGCTGGGCTATAAAGTCGGAAAGGGGGAAAAGCTGGGATGAGTATTATGGGATATTACAGGTATTATTACGATGTGACGTATCTGCTGGTGATTCTTGGCGCAGTGCTGTCCATGATTGCCAGTGCCAGGGTGAATTCCACCTTTCAGCGCTACAGCCGGACGCGCAGCGCTTCGGGTATGACCGGTGCACAGGCGGCCAGAAAGATTTTGGACCGAAACGGATTGTATCAGGTAAAGATTGAGCATATCCACGGCAACCTGACCGACCATTATGATCCAAGGAGTAAGGTGCTGCGTCTCTCCGATGCCACATACGGCGCTGCAAGCGTGGCGGCAGTAGGGGTGGCGGCCCATGAATGCGGGCACGCCGTACAGGATAACGAAGGCTATGAGCCGCTGCGGATCCGGTCCAAAATGGCCCCGGCGGCAAATTTCGGATCCCAGATCGGAAGAGC
>CARDPF010000313.1 GCA_948960675.1 uncultured Eisenbergiella sp. | reverse complement strand
GACCACCGAGATCTACACTCTTTCCCTACACGACGCTCTTCCGATCTAAATGCAATTCTAAATCCCTTTGTATCTGACCGCATCCATTCGTGCAATCCTCTGGAAATTCCTGCCGCACTTTCCGATTTTACTCTTCTGATTCCTTGCAACATTTACAGTTTCCTGATGGTCGTGTACTTGCATACATTTTGTTCTTCTTTAAAGATACCTGAACTTACGTTCTCTTTAAAGACTCCTTATGAAGTTTTCCTTGTACCTGTCTCCGTCTTTGGTGATGCTGCCGATCAGGTCTTTCTGCTTCCCCTATCGGACGTCTTCCCACATACGCTGCCATCTACAAAGACTTTGAAAGGGATTTCAAATTATGTTTTCGGCGGAATTACCTCCCTTCTTTCTGTTTGAAATGGTTGTTTGTTGTTTATGTCCTTATTATATTCTCACATTGTACTTTTGTCAATACAATTTTTTAATTTTTTCAAATATTTTTTTATTTTCCCTTCTTTTATATACATATTCAATAGTTTCCGGCCGTATGGAGTACCAGTACTCCATACCAAAAACCCTTATGCAAATATTTCGGTCTATTTTCCCGATTGCACAAGTCCAGAATGCCCAGCGTAGCCCGCTGCGCCTCCGTTCCTGCACTTGCGCACCCGAAGATTTGTAGACCCACTAAAATGTAACAGTCCAGACAAGTCTGCGCGGTACGCCGGCAGGCGTGGCAGCGGCAGCGGCAGGATGGCTCCTTGCAGTGCAGGCAGTTCCTTACGCATGATGACATGCAAACGGTGGGATTTTACCAAAATGCCGTTTCAGTCCAGCCGGAAAATGCGGACTGTTTGAGCGCAGCGAGTTTTACGCGTTTTCCGACTGTTTGGACTGGAGCGGCATTTTGGTGAAATTCCCCGTTTTGCATGTATACATGCGTAAGGAACTGCCTGCACTGCAAGGAGCCATCCTGCCGCTGCCGCTGCCACGCCTGCCGGCGTACCGCGCAGACTTGTCTGGACTGTTACACTAAAATGGATGTGCGGTTGGGCGGATTTGAAATGCCACTTTCTTTTCGGAAGGACATCTGCTATACTGGAAATAGTATATTTTGATAAGGAGGTCGCCATGGCATTTGACGGTATTACAATCGCAAACCTTGTCGCGGATTTTCAGGATCGTCTGACCGACGGCAGGCTCTATAAAATCGCCCAGCCAGAACCTGACGAGCTTTTACTCACCATAAAAAACAACAAAGGACAGCTGCGGCTTTGTATTTCCGCCAATGCGTCCCTGCCCCTTTTATATCTGACGGACAAAAACAAGCCCAGTCCGCTGACCGCCCCCAATTTCTGCATGCTTTTGCGCAAGCATCTGCAAAACGGGCGGATCGTTTCCGTCACGCAGCCCGGACTGGAGCGCATTGTAAATTTTGAGATTGAACATTTGGATGAATTGGGGGATCTGCGGCGCAAAAAACTGATTGTGGAAATCATGGGAAAGCACAGCAACATTATTTTTTGCGATGAAAAGGACATGATTTTAGATTCCATCAAGCACATTTCCGGATTGGTCAGTTCCGTCCGGGAAGTGCTTCCGGGTAAACCTTATTTTATCCCCCAGACGCAGGAAAAGGAAAACCCTCTCACCGCCGACCGCAGCCTGTTTATGCAGAAAGTGTTCTCAAAGCCCACTGATTGTTACAAAGCGCTTTACACCACATTCACCGGGCTTTCCCCTGCGATCTCCCATGAGATCTGTTACCGTGCCGGCGGACATGCAGACCTTTCTGCCGCCGCCTGTACGCCCAAGGATCAGGAAGCGCTTTGGCAGGCTTTTTCTTCCATGATGGCAGATATCGCCGGCAAGCGTTTTTCCCCCTGCATTGTGTACGAAAATAACGCCCCTGCAGAATATGCCGCCCTGTGCCTCTCCTCCTACCCGGACGCGTCCCGCCGCAGTTATGACAGCATTTCCACCCTGCTGGAGGACTATTACGCGGAGAAAAACAAGGTCACCCGCATCCGGCAGCGCTCCGTGGATCTGCGCAGAATCGTCTCCACGGCGCTGGAGCGCAATATCAAAAAATATGATTTGCAGCTGAGGCAAATAAAGGATACCGAGAAAAAAGACAAATACCGCATTTACGGGGAATTACTCCATACTTATGGCTACAATGCCATTTTGGGCAGCAAGTCTTTTGAAGCCGTCGATTACTATACGGGCAATCCTGTTACGATTCCTCTGGATCCGCAGCTTAGCGCGCAGGAAAACGCAAAAAAATATTTTGACAAATACAATAAACTCAAGCGCACCTATGAAGCGCTGTCCGCACTCACCAAAGAAGTGCATGCCGAGATCGAACATTTGGAATCCATATCCACCTCACTGGATATCGCACAGAAGGAAGAAGATCTGGTTCAAATCAAGGAAGAACTGATTGAAAGCGGCTATATCAGGCGCAAAGGCGGCCAGAAAAAGGCAAAAATCACCAGCCGTCCCTTCCACTACATCAGCTGTGACGGCTTCCATATGTATGTGGGAAAAAACAATTTGCAAAACGAAGAACTCACCTTTAAGCTGGCAGTCGGAAACGACTGGTGGTTTCATGCAAAGGGCATGCCCGGATCCCACGTCATCGTAAAGGCAAACGGCGAAACGCTTCCGGACTCCACCTTTGAGCAGGCCGCCCGTCTGGCTGCCTACTATTCCAAAGGCAGGGGACAGGAAAAAGTGGAAATTGATTATGTGGAGAAAAAGCAGGTCAAAAAAGTTGCAGGCGCAAAGCCCGGCTTCGTCATCTACCACACCAATTACTCCATGCTGATAGATACCGATATTTCCGGCATTCAGGCAATTGAATAAAAAGCTGCCGCTTAGCGGCGGCATACCCATACCACGATTACGGTAATTTCCCATATGCCAAAAATACCCGCCGTCTCTGGCGGGTATTTTTGCAGCCCCATATTACATCGTCTTTGACGTAAAGAGGTTTTTCACATGATCCACTTCCTGCTGGGTCGCTTTGCTTGCGGGCACATAATAGGATTTTTCGCGCGCAAGCTGATACAGTTCTTCCTGGGACTGCTCACAGGCCGCCCGAAACTGCTTCAAAGTTGTCTTTAATTCCTTGTTTTCCGTCTGGGGAATCATTTCGCCGAAACGAACCAGTTCACCGTTAATGCCGGTCAACGTGTCTGCCACCATTGTCTTATCTTCAAACATTTTTTACTCCATTTCTGCGCTGCGTTGTTGTGCAAAGCCATAAATGGCTTACGAGTTTGTGCCAAGCCATTTATGGCTTTGCAGCGCGCAGGCACAAATCTCGCGATTGAAAATTTCAGTTTTCAATCTTTCTCCAATCCACCGCAGTGGGCCAAATACAGCAATTAATATTCCTGCCGCCAAAATACGGCACAGGGGGTTACTGTAAAAATTTCATTAAAGCCTGTTTGTTTTCCATTGCAGACTTTGCGCCTTTTTCAAAAAACTGCTTCACCTTTTCGTCCTGCGCACAGCTTGCATATTCCTGCATTTTGCAATGGGTCGTGTCATAACCACCGATCAGGTGGCGCAGATTCTGCAATTCCAGTTCCGACAAATTTGCCATGATTTTCACCTCTTTCTGCGCGGCTCCTGCATGACAGAGATCGGAAGAGCGTCGTGTAGGGAAAGAGTGTAGATCTCGGTGGTCG
>CARDPF010000312.1 GCA_948960675.1 uncultured Eisenbergiella sp. | reverse complement strand
ACGCTCTTCCGATCTTGTAAATATAGCAGGCAATCTCATAGACTACCTGCCAAATAAAATAATCTGTGTAAACTTTTCATCACTCAAATTCGATTGTCCCCGGAGGTTTCGATGTGAGGTCATACAATACCCTGTTAACCCCTTTCACCTCATTAATCACCCTGTTCATAACCTTAGAAAGCACCGCAAACGGAATCTGGGCCGCCTCCGCCGTCATGAAATCCGAAGTGACCACCGCCCGCAATGCCACCGCATAGTCGTAAGTCCGCTCATCTCCCATAACCCCAACGGAACGCATATTTGTCAATGCTGCAAAATACTGTCCAAGTCCCTCATCGCAGCCCGCCCTTACCAGTTCCTCCCGGTAAATCGCGTCGGCATCCTGCACCATGCGTACCTTATCTGCCGTTACCTCCCCGACAATGCGTACGCCCAACCCGGGGCCGGGAAAAGGCTGGCGGAATACCAGATGCTTCGGAATCCCCAATTCCAAACCGGCCTTGCGCACTTCATCCTTAAACAAAAGCCGCAGCGGTTCGATAATCTCCTTAAAATCCACACAGTCCGGAAGCCCGCCCACATTATGGTGGGATTTGATGACCGCAGATTTACCGAGTCCGCTCTCTATCACATCCGGATAAATCGTTCCCTGCACCAGGAAATCAACCGAACCGATTTTTTTGGCCTCCTCTTCAAAAACCCGGATAAACTCTTCCCCTATTATCTTACGCTTTGCCTCAGGCTCTTCCACCCCTGCCAGCTTTTTATAAAAACGCTCCTGTGCATTGACGCGGACAAAATTTAAGTCATACTGTCCTTTTGGCCCAAATACGGCCTCCACCTCATCCCCCTCATTTTTCCGCAAAAGCCCGTGGTCCACAAACACACAAGTCAGCTGCCTGCCCACTGCTTTCGACAAAAGCACCGCCGCCACAGAGGAATCCACTCCGCCGGACAATGCACACAGCACTTTTCCGTCCCCAACCTGTTCCCGGATCTGATGTATTGCAGTTTCCACAAAGGAATCCATTTTCCAATCGCCCTTACAGCCGCAAATGTTACGCACAAAATTAGACAGCATCTGCATGCCCTGCTGCGTGTGCATGACCTCCGGATGAAACTGTACGGCGTAAAGATTCTTTTTGGCGAATTCCATGGCCGCCACCGGACATACGGGCGTACGCGCCGTCACCACAAATTCTGCCGGGGCCGTCTCTATATAATCCGTGTGGCTCATCCAGCACACAGTCTTTTCCGTCACACCTTCAAAAAGCCGGGAAGCGGTATCCACCTCCACCTCCGTCTTTCCGTACTCGCTCACCGGGGCAGTACTGACACTGCCCCCCAGCATATAAGCCATCAACTGGGAACCATAGCAAATTCCCAGAATCGGAATTCCCAGTGCAAACATTTCCACCGGGCATCTTGGCGCCTCCTCCCCATATACACTGTTAGGGCCGCCCGTAAAAATGATCCCCTTGGGACGCATCTGCTTAATTCTATCCACCGGCAGCGTGCAGGGATGCACCTCACAATAAACATTACACTCCCTGACCCTGCGGGCAATCAACTGATTATACTGTCCGCCAAAATCCAAAACAAGAACCAGTTCCCTCTCCATTCTTTTCCTCCTCATTTGCAAACCCAGAGCCACCGGACTGCCCTTCCTCCGGCTGGCACACCTTGCGGGTTAGACCCCGGCTGCTTTTGCCAATCCCTCTTTGCCCCAAAAGGGATGCATTCATTATAAGTGGTTCGTCCATGGTTGTCAAAAAAAATTTTACTCCGTGCGGTTGCCAAACATCTCCCATTTATGTCCCCGATACCTGAGCAGATAACAAATTGCACGGAATGCCCAGTCGATAATCATTGCCACCCAGATCCCCAGCAACCCGATATGGAATACATAAGTAAAGACATACGCCGCAACCACGCGGAACAGCCACATGGATGCCGTGGCAATCACCATGGGCAATACCACATCCCCTGCCGCACGCAGGGTGTTGGGAATGGAAAAGGAACACACCCACAAAAATGCGGCCAGAACCGCATGGAACCGCATCACTTCCACAGTCATCTGATACGCTTCCGGCCCAAGATGGTATAAGCGCGCAATATAAGGAACCAAAAAAAATAAGATTGCGGAAATCAACACCATCCCTGCCTCTGCAAACAGGCAAAGCTTTTTGGTGTAATAGCGGGCCTGTCCGTATTCACCTGCCCCTACACAGACACTGACCACCGATACAATCGCAAGGTTCATTGCAACCCCCGGCAATATGTTCCAGCTGGCCAGTGTGTTTGCCACCGCATTGGCCGCAATTGCAGCCGTTCCCATTGTGGACACCGCGCTGATTACCAGAATCTTACCCATCTGAAACATACTGTTTTCCAGACCGTTCGGCACCGCAATATATAAAATTTTTTTAATCAATTGTCTGTCAAACCTGAAACGCTGCTGCCCGCACAGGTGAATCTCATTCTCCTTATGAAACATCAGGGAAAAAATTACCGCAGCCGCCACATACCGGGAAACCGTTGTCGGAATCGCCACACCGGCCACCCCCATGTGAAGCCCGTAGATACAGACAGCATTTCCCACAACATTGATCCCGTTCATCAAAAGGGACACCCACATCGTCACTTTCGCGCCGTTCATTGCACGGAAAAGTGCGGCGCAGGAGTTATACACCGCCAGCGCCACAAAAGAAAATGCCGTGATGATCAAATATGTCCGGCTCGCCTCCATGACCTTAGGCTCTATTTTTCCAAACATCAGCCGCAGAAGGGGGTTGTGCGCAAAAATAAACAGCGCTGAAATCAGCAAAGCCAGCAGCGTGGCAAACTCCAAAATCTGCCACGCGGTCCGGCAGGCATCCTCCCTCTTCTTTTTCCCCAGAAAATGTCCTGCCACGACAGCGCCTCCCGTGGCCAATGCCGAAAAAATATTTATGAGCAGGATATTGACGCAATCCACCAAAGAAACACCTGAAACCGCCGCCTCTCCCGCCGCCGAAACCATGATCGTATCCGCCATGCCAACTGCAATCGCCAATACCTGTTCCACAATCAGCGGTATGATCAGCTTTTTCAGATCCTTGTTTGAATATAACATTTTAACCCCTCTGCCCGCCCAAGCGGCGCAAATTCATGGTTGAAAAACCGTCGCATATGGTTTTCAACCCATCCCTCTTCTGTACTTTCCGTTTTTCTTCTACTGCCTTACCCAAACTATCCTACCCCTAAAACCGGATTCTGTAAATGTCATTTTTTGTTTCCCGCCAAATTTTATTGGAAACTTTGTTTTCCTCAAATATGATGCAAATATTTCTCCTTGGTGGCCATTCCTCCCCTGATATGCCGTTCTGATTTATTCACATCCAGCACTTTGCGCGCTTCCTTTGCCAATCCCGGATTAACCTGCTCCAAACGTTCCGTAATATCCTTATGTACAGTAGACTTGGAAATTCCAAATTGTTTTGCCGCCTGCCTCACCGTCGCATTATGCTCAATGATATAGCAGGCTACCGCTATCGCCCGCTCCTCAATATAATCCTTCACAGGGAAACCCCCGTCACACATTTTTTACAATGTATGACAAGACCTTCCGCCTTATTCCTGTTACCGTTGCAATTACTATGAAAGCCCCGCCCGGCAGCCGGGCATATGGGCAAGCTTGCTTGCACAGA
>CARDPF010000311.1 GCA_948960675.1 uncultured Eisenbergiella sp. | reverse complement strand
TGTAATGACCATGCGCCCCCTGCCGGCCGCCGGGAAGCCGCCCTGGCCCCGCCCCCCTGCAAAATTGATTTCCGTGTACCGCCCCTGCCATTACCGCATCCAACCGCCCGCCCATGCCGCATCAAAACTCAGCGCCACTTTCTTCTGATCCGTCTGGACACAGTAGACGGGAAGTTCCCTGCCGTTGACCGCGCTGGAACTGGTCACGCGCATGGACTGGGGCGCAAGCAAAATGCACGCCCTGGCAAAAGCCAGCACACCCAGCAGAAAAAGACCATTCTTAAACGCCTCCGACCGTATCAAATCCTGCAGCATGGGCGCGATGGCATACACCTTACATTTGTTCCGAATCAAATGCATCAAATCTTTGATCATATAAAATACCCGCAAATGTTATTGCTACACTTTATGCGGACAAAATGCCCTCTATGCCCACGAAAACGCCATAACAGCAGACGGCAATGCCATTTGGGCCGGGATTCCCCGTTGCAAACCGCTCAAAGCCTGCGGATCCGGGCAAGCGCCTCCCTCGTGTTTTCCTGGGTGCCGAAAGCCGTCAGGCGGAAATACCCTTCCCCGCTTTTGCCAAACCCGCAGCCCGGTGTGCCCACCACCTGTGCCCTTTGCAAAAGGAGGTCAAAAAATGCCCAGGAACTCATGTGATCCGGCGTTTTGAGCCAGATATAGGGGGCGTTTACGCCTCCGTAAGCGCAATATCCCATATCGCGCAGCCCTTCCCGGATGAGGCGTGCATTCTCCATATAATAGCCCACCTGTTTTTTTAACTGCTTTTTGCCCTCTGTAGAATATACCGCCTCCCCGGCACGCTGCACAATGTAAGGCGCGCCGTTATACTTGGTTCCCTGCCGCCTGCCCCAAAGGCTGTGCAGGCGCAGGCCATTTTGTGCCAAATCCTTGGGCACCACCGTATACCCCAGCCGCAGCCCCGTAAACCCGGCGTTCTTGGAAAAGCTGTGGATCTCAATGGCGCAGGTTCTCGCCCCACTGCACTCGTAAATACTGTGGGGCACATTGTCCTCGGATATATAGGCTTCATAGGCGGCGTCATAGAGAATCACCGCCCCCTTTTCATTGGCATAATCCACCCACCTTTGCAGCGCATCTTTGGGGATGACCGCCCCCGTGGGATTGTTGGGAAAGCACAGATAAATGAGATCCGGCGCCGTCTCCGGCAGGGAAGGGGCAAAGCCGTTTTCCTCCGTGCAGGGCATATAGATCAGCCTTTCAAAACCGCCCGCATCCTGCACAAACCGCCCGCTGCGGCCTGCCATGACGTTGGTGTCCACATATACCGGATACACCGGGTCGCACACCGCCACCCGGTTATCGGCCCCAAAAATCTCCTGTATATTTCCCACATCGCATTTCGCACCGTCAGATACGAAAATTTCATCCGCCGCCACGCTTAAACCCCGGGCCCGGTAATCGTGTTCCACAATGGCTTCCCGCAAAAAGTCATAGCCCTGCTCCGGCCCGTAGCCGTGAAAGCCTTCCGCTGTCCCCATCTGCTCCACTGCCCTCTGCAGCGCTTCCACAATGGCCGGGGCCAGCGGCTGGGTCACGTCCCCGATCCCCAGACGGATCACCTTCGCGCCGGGATTTTTCTCCTGATAGGCCGCGACCTTTTTGGCGATATCCGAAAACAGGTAACTTCCCTGTAACTGTAAATAATTCCCATTGATTGTATACATAATTCCCACGCTCTCCTTCAACTGTCATAAATCAGTAGCAATACCATCTGCGCCGTTTCCACCATATTCGTTCCGGAATCCATGCTGCATTTTTGGATATAACGGAACGCCTCCTGCTCCGTCATATGGTTTCTTTCCATCAGTACCCGCTTCGCATTATTGATATAGTTTTGTTCCCGCTCCGACCTTTTTGGGAAAACCGCTTTTTTATGCCGCAGCCGCCTCTCCTGCTGCGCAAGCATCATCTCCACCGTGCCCGCAAGATCGCTGGGCTTGATGGGATAGACAAGGGAAACCATGCCTGCAGGACAATTGGCCTGCTCTATGGCAGAGGTCAGCAAAAGGATTTCAAAATATTCCGGCAAATATGCCGCCAGCTGGGAATAGTGCATATCCGGCAGACGGTAGCTGCAGATCACTACGCCGCTGTCCATGTCCCGCACATGGGACAGCACCCGGGATGCCGTCGTACACAGCAGGGCCGCCGCCAGTCCATAGCGCCCCAACATATCCCGGATACGCTTCGCATCCTCCATTTTCGGCAATACAACAATGATACTGCCCATCCCCTCACCTGCCTTACGTCCGATACAGATACTTTTCCACTTCCCATTCCGACACCTGGGACATATACTCGTTCCACTCGGCCTTTTTGGCCGCCGCGTAAAGCCGTACAAAATCGCTGCCAAGCGTCTGCTTCATCAACTCATCCTGTTCCATCTCATCTGCGGCCTCCCACAGCGTTTGGGGCAGAAGCCCCCCGTCCTGCGCGCCTGCCCTTGGCTGCGTGTCGTCACACGCCCAAAAAGCCAGTTCTTCCCCGGGATCCGTCTGCCCGGCAATTCCCTCCAAGCCTGCCGCCAGACAAACTGCCAGCGCCAGATAGGGATTGGCGGAAGGATCCGGAAAGCGGAGTTCAATTCCCATATCTTCCCCCCTTGCCGAAGGGACACGGATCAGGGCGCTGCCGTTTTTCGTCGTCCAGTTGATCCGGCCCGGCGCCTCAAAACCGGAATGGAGACGCTTGTAGGAATTGACCAGGGGATTTGTCACCGCGCACAGGGCCCGCACATGCGCCATGACGCCGCCCATAAACCATCTGGCCTCCCGGCTTAAGCCCTGCCTATCCTCCGGATCCGCAAAACAATTGACGCCGTTGTGGAACAGCTGCACCGTCACATGCATACCGGAGCCCGCCACACCGGCCTTGGGCTTTGGCATGAAGGTGGCGTGGAGCCCGTGGCGCTTTGCGATGGAACGCACCGCCGTCTTAAACGTCACGATATTGTCCGCCGTCCGCAAAGCCTCCTCACATCCAAAATCAATCTCATGCTGGGCAGGCGCGGTTTCGTGATGGGAAGCCTCTATGGCAAAGCCCATTTCCTCCAGTGTCAGCACGATATCCCTTCTGGCATTTTCCCCCAAATCCAGCGGACTGATATCCATATACCCCGCCTGCTCATGGGTCGTAGTGGTGGGAATCCCGTTTTCGTCTGTATGAAACAGGAAAAACTCACACTCCGGATCCACATAAAAGGTATATCCCTCCTGCGCCGCTTTTTCTAACACACGCTTTAAAACCGTGCGGGAATCGGCCCAGACCGGCGTACCGTCCGCCCTGCACACATCGCACAAAAACCGGGCCACCTTCCCCTGCTGTGGCCGCCAGGGCAGGATCACAAAGGTATCCAAATCCGGGTACAGGTATAAATCCTCCTCCCATCTGCGCAGGTTCCCGTACAGGCAGGAGCCGTCGAACATGTAGCGGTTTCGCAAAACCCGTTCCAGCTGCCCTGCCGTCACCGCCACGTTTTTTAAGCTGCCAAACATATCCATAAACTGCAGCCGGATAAACTCCACGTCCTCATCCTGTACCATCTGTAAAATTTCTCTCCTTGTTTTCATAGAAAACCCCCTATCTACTTTTTTGCGGCTTTTATTTAGCATGGAAGGGGGTTTTCTATGAAGGGCATGCACACATGCGGCACTGCCGCAT
>CARDPF010000310.1 GCA_948960675.1 uncultured Eisenbergiella sp. | reverse complement strand
ATAACTCCAGTTCCTCTTCCCGGATACCCAGCCTTTCGGCAACCTTCGTAATCGGCCATAAAACCGCCTCCTGTGCAATTTCAATATCTGTTTTCATGGATGCACCTCCTATATGCGTTCCTCCGCAAACTGTTCAAATTCCTCCATGCTCATCAACACCTTGCGGGGCTTGGTTCCCTCTTCCTCCCCCACCACGCCTGCCTGCGCCAGCTGGTCCATAATCCTTGCGGCGCGGTTAAAGCCGATTTTGAATACCCGCTGCAGCATACCGATGGACGCTTTGTCCTTGTCGATAATGAATTTGGCAGCATCCACAAAATACTCGTCAAATTCCGGCTGTCCACCGGCCGTATTTGACTGGCCAGCCTGCCCCATGGTCTTTAAGCGTTCCTCCACGTCGTCGCTGTATACGTTTCCGATCACCTGGTTCTTTAAAAAATCCACCACATCGGATACTTCCTCGTCCGTCACAAAAGCCCCCTGTACCCGGACCGGTTTGGAATATCCCTGGGGATAAAACAGCATATCCCCCTTCCCCAACAGCTTCTCCGCACCGTTCATATCCAGAATCGTCCGGGAATCCACCCCGCTGGAGACCGCAAATGCCGCACGGCTTGGCATATTGGCCTTGATCAGTCCGGTGATGACGTCCACGGAAGGCCGCTGGGTCGCGATAATCAGGTGGATACCCGCCGCCCGCGCCAGCTGGGCCAGCCGGCAGATGGATTCCTCCACCTCCCCCGGCGCCACCATCATCAAATCCGCAAGTTCGTCCACAATGATCACGATCTGCGGCAGAACCGCCGGCACGTCCGTCTCCCCTTCTTGGGACAGTTCCCCCATTTTTTGGTTGAAGCCTTTTAAATCCCGCACATTGTATTCCGCAAATTTGCGGTACCGGTCCGTCATCTCCGCAACGCCCCACTGCAGGGCCGCAGAAGCTTTTTTAGGATCCGTGACTACCGGTATCAAAAGATGGGGAATACCGTTATAGACACTTAATTCCACCACCTTGGGATCCACCAAAATCAGCTTGACCTCCTCCGGTTTTGCCTTATACAAAATGCTCATAATCAGGGTGTTGATACACACCGACTTTCCGGAACCGGTGGAACCTGCGATCAGCATGTGGGGCATTTTGGCGATGTCCGAAACCACCACCTTGCCCGCAATATCCTTCCCCACCGCAAAAGCGATTTTGGAAGGGAAGCTTTGGAACTCCTTCGCCTCCAAAAGTTCCCTAAGCCCCACCGCCGTGTTCTCTTTGTTGGGCACTTCGATCCCCACCGCCGCCTTTCCCGGGATGGGAGCCTCGATCCGGATGTCCGTCGCCGCAAGGTTTAACTTAATGTCGTCTGCAAGGCCCACGATTTTACTGACCTTGACCCCCTGCTCGGGCTGCAGTTCATACCGGGTGACTGCCGGTCCCCTGCTCACATCCGTGACGGTTACCCGCACCCCAAAGGTCTGCAGTGTCTCCTGTAAGCGAAGTGCCGTCTCCTTGGCCTCCCGCTCTACACTGCCGCCCTCCTTTTTGGCAGGCTTATGTAACAAATCCACCGGCGGATAGCGATAACTCTTTTGCTGTGGCACTGCCTTTGCCCTCTGTTCTTGTTCCATCTGCTGTCCCACCGACGTCCTTTTTGCCTCCTTGGCAGGCTCCGGTCTTAAAACCGCTTTGGGACGGACACTCTCCAAAACCTCCCCTTTGCTTTCTTCCTGCTTTTTGGGCATTGCCTTTGGCAGCCCGACTTCCTTCATGTCCCGGTATACGTCCGCCTGCCGGGACACAACTTCCTGTGTTTGAATGATTTCTTCCTCTTTCAAAGGCTCGATGTCCGGCGGGAGTTCCTCCTCAAAATCCCCAAGTTCCTCAGCAGGCTGCCCGGCGGGCTCTTCCCCTAACGCTACAGACTTTTGGATTTTGGCCTCCCCATCCTGTACCAAGGACGTCCCTACAATCCCTTCCGCCTCATCCACAGGCCGGGACTGGCGCACTTCCACCTCCCCGGCCTCCGGAATCTCCAACGTAATCTCATGAATATCGTCCCTGCTCTTTGGCCTTGTCTCCCGCAGGCTGGTATCCACCATCACCCCGGACACTTTCTTGTTCATCCGCAGAATCTTTTCGGCCTCCTGCCGCTCCATCTCTTCTTCTTTCCGCTTTACCTTCTCCCTCTTGCGGTCCCTGGCCTCCTGCCTTCTGACGGCGCTCTCCTCCTGCCGCCGCCTGACTGTCTCCTGCCGCTGTTTCGCCGCCTCCTGCCTGTGCAGCTGGTTCTCCTCCCGGCGCTCCATATTGCGTTCCCGGCGCAGCTGCGCGTCGGAAACCGCATTCTCATAAACCCTGCGCCCGGAGGACTTCACTTTGTTTACCAGCGATTTCTCCGTAATCACAACGATACAGATAATCGCCAGTACCAAAAGCAAAAGCACGGTTCCCACCATTCCCAAAAAATGGTGCAGCACCCAGGCAAGGCTGCCGGAAACCACGCCGCCCCCGGCCCGGTCCTTAGCCGAGGTCTCGTACAATATTTTAATGGAGTATTCTTCCTCCAGCAAACTGCCGTATCCCGCCAGCGCAAATACCACGCCGGTCAGCAAAAAAAGCAAAATGCCCGCAATAAGCTTCATGATGGCAATCCGGTTTCCCTGATTGGAAATGCCAAACGCCACCGCCACAAAGGCAAGCACCGGCACTGCATAAGCCGTCATCCCGAAAATGCCGAACATCACATGACTGACAGCGTCGCCTGCCACACCGATTACCCCAAAGTTACATAAAAATAAAAGCACAGTAAGGGCAAATACGCCGATCAGTACAATCTCATTGGTGATTGCGCTCTCCTGCTGCGCCCTCTCTGCGGACTGTCTTGCCTTTGTATTGGTTTTTCTCCTGCTTTGCTGTGGGGAAGCCTTTCTTTTCCCTCCCTGCGAAGCTGATGCCATAATCCATTCCCCCTGCCCGCCAAAACGGCCATATAAACTGCACCGTCCGGAAAAATCCCTGCCCCGGACAGATTAGAAACACGCTTTAGTATATCACTTATTCTTCCTCTTGTCACTATCGCTGTTTTTCTTTTTCTTCCTATCTGCCAGCGCATGGATTTTTTTGACTGCTTGGCTGATACCTCCCACTTCGCTGATCAGGCCCTCCCGCACCGCATCCCTGCCCACAAGTATCGTGCCCAAATCCTTGGTCAGCATTCCCTGGTTCATCATCAACTCTTCCATCCGCTGCTGGGTAATTTTACAATGGCTGCACACAAACCCCGTAATCCGATCCTGAATCTGCTTAAAATAATCAAAAGTCTGTTGCGCGCCGATGACAGTGCCGTTCATCCGTACCGGATGGATGACCATCGTGCCGGTGGGCACAATGTATGAATAATCCGTACTGGTGGCAATGGGCACCCCGATGGAATGGCTGCCCCCCAGCACCAGGGATACCGTGGGCTTACTCAGCGACGCAATCATCTCCGCAATGGCAAGTCCCGCTTCCACATCCCCGCCCATGGTATTGAGCAATACCAGCAGCCCTTCGATCTCGCTGCTGTCTTCAATCGCCGCCAGCTGCGGAAGGACATGTTCATATTTGGTCGTCTTGGAAGAACTGCTCAGGTTATCATGTCCTTCAATCTCCCCGATAATGGTCAAAAGATGGACTGCGCCTTCCCCTTCACGCTTTTCAAACGTCATCTGTCCGGTTTCCT